>JALXDW010000108.1 GCA_027070385.1 Chromatiales bacterium | reverse complement strand
CATAAACAGGACCTGATTTATAACTAACAGAAGCCGATATCGTATCGGCAGCGCCATCATTAACATTAGTGCCTGCATTTTCTTCACCCGGTGCAACTGAGATCGCATAACCCACATTACCTGACTTACCCAGATAAAGCAGAACATTGTCCATACGATTTTCACCATCTTCATCACCGGCATTCTTTAGATCGGCATCGGTATCACCAAACTGATCAAATTTTCCCTGTGACATTTTCAGAGGTGTATCATGACGACCAATTCGGAATTCACCGAAATTGCCTTTCATACCAACATACATATTACGCCGATCCAGAGCGGCATCTGTTGATTGTTCATAATCCACTTGCCATTCAAATTTGTAAACAGCTTTAAGGCTATTACCCAAATCACGATCACCCTTAATACCAAAGCGCGAGGCATGACTTCGTGCTTGCCAATTATCCACTGTTGTTGTGCCATTTACCTTCTTTTCAAATGTGCCATATGAAACATGCGCTTTACCATAAATAACAGGTGCATTGCTTTTTACAGTATCTTTAGCCTGAACAATTAAAGGTGTGCATAAAACACCCGCAATCGTTGTTGCAATTATCGTTTTTTTCATCATTGTATTCCCTCTAACTTTTTCGTTGTATGAGTGCAACAGATGTTGCGTAAAATGTTGGAGGGCATCATGAAGGCTGAGTATTTCAGTTAAATGACGCATGGATTAAAGTTTTGTGACGCAAGAAACATCCCCTGTATACAAACTTAATCATTCATTATCCAGCCGTAAATTTGCGTAAATACGCTGAAAAGACTAGAATTAATGGTTTTCCCCACTGAAAAACGGGGTAAAACCGGTGGTCTATCTAATGCGGTGCACCTGCTATTGAAGGTACTGCCATTCGAACGACTGCTTTTTTGTTTTAAGGAATTCAAGAAGAATCAGCCGATGTCCGATTATTTAATGAAAAATTATGCGCCACTGCCTGTTACCTTTACTAAAGGTGAAGCCGCCAATCTATGGGACACAGAAGGTAAACAATACCTGGATGGACTCAGTGGCGTGGCAGTTTGTAGTTTAGGTCATGCCCACCCAGAGATAGCCACGGCCATTGCCAAACAGGCCAAACAACTGATTCATACCTCGAACTGGTACCATATTGCACAGCAGGAAGAACTTGCTGCCGAACTTTGCCAGTTAAGTGGCATGGACAATGTCTTTTTCAGCAACTCCGGTGCTGAAGCTAATGAAACCGCTATCAAACTTGCCCGGTTATACGGCCACAAGAAAAATATTGATGAACCCGCCATTATTGTAATGGATGGCAGCTTTCATGGTCGAACCCTTGCAACACTATCGGCAACCGGCAATCGAAAAGTACATGCCGGTTTTGAACCACTGGTACAAGGCTTCGTGCGCGCACCTTATAACGATTTAGAAGCCATCGGAACCATTGCTAAAAATAACCAGAATGTTGTCGCTGTGCTTGTTGAACCAATAATCGGCGAAGGCGGAGTTATCATACCGGATGAAGATTATCTTCCCGGTATTCGCAAACTCTGTGATGACAATGGCTGGTTAATGATACTCGACGAAATACAAACCGGCATGTGCCGCACGGGTGAATGGTTTGCCTTTCAGCATGCCAACATCATCCCTGACATCATGACACTGGCCAAAGCCTTGGGGAATGGCGTACCCATTGGCGCATGTCTGGCCAAAGGTGATGCCGCAGAATTATTTGCACCAGGCAACCATGGCAGCACCTATGGTGGTAACCCGCTTGTGTGTGCCGCAGCTCTTGCCGTTATCAACGTCATGAAGTCGGAGAAACTGGAAGCCCGAAGTCAAGCGCTTGGCAAAATGATATTAAGCCAGTTTGAAAATGATTTGGCTGACAACACAGCCGTTGTTGATATACGCGGTAAAGGACTGATGCTGGCGATTGAACTTAATCGACCTTGTGGTGAGCTGATGCAACAGGCATTAACCCAAGGTTTATTGCTGAATGTCACTGCAGAAAAGGTAGTGCGTTTGTTACCACCTCTCATTATCAGCGACAATGAAGCCACTGAAATAACTCAAAAAGTAACGACCTTAATCAAAAACTTTATTCAATAAAAATACTGAAAAAAACCATGAAACACTTTTTAACCTTATTAGATATTCCTGCTAACGATCTGGAAAATCTGACTCAACGTGCGATTGAATTAAAAACCATGCAACACCATGGTGAAATTTTTGAACCGTTAAAAAACAAAGTGATGGCGATGATCTTTGACAAATCATCCACCCGTACCCGCGTTTCGTTTGAAACCGCCATGAGTCAGTTCGGTGGTCATGCAATATTTTTATCACCCCGAGATACTCAACTTGGTCGCGGTGAACCGGTTGAAGACAGTGCACGGGTCTTGTCCAGTATGGTCAACGTCATCATGATTCGTACTTTCTCTCATGAGATGGTTGAAATGTTTGCAAAATATTCAACAGTTCCCGTCATTAACGCTCTAACAGACTTATACCACCCCTGCCAGTTATTGGCCGACATGCAAGCTTATAATGAACACCGTGGAAACATAAAAGGGAAAACTGTCAGCTGGATTGGTGACGGTAACAATATGTGTCACTCGTATATTAATGCCGCACGTCAATTTGATTTCAAGCTGAATATTGCCACCCCAAAAGGCTATGAACCGGATGCAGCTATTATAAAAGCAGCCGGTGATCGTATTTCACTGACCACTGACCCGCAAGAGGCCGTTGAGGGCAGCGACCTGATTGCTACCGATGTTTGGGCCAGTATGGGGCAGGAAGAAGAACAAAAAATTCGTGAAAAAGCCTTTTCAGGCTATCAGGTCAATACGGAATTAATGCAACTTGCCAACAAGGATGCGGTTTTCACACATTGCCTGCCGGCACATCGAGGTGAAGAAGTCAGTGCTACAATCATGGACAGCCCACAAAGTATAGTCTGGACAGCAGCCGAAAACCGGCTGCATAGTCAAAAAGCCCTGTTGGAATACCTGCTCGTTAAATAATGAATAAACAGGGCTAAAGCATTACTGTTTTGGGACGCTATATAAAGTGACCTGATACTTATTATATGCGGTTTATCATTTTATGTGTTTGCGACCATCTCAAATTATTATTCTACTGATGCTCTACAGTATCAGCTCATATACTTATTCCACACCCTTACAGGATGGCTTTGATGCTTATCGCGCAGGCCGTTATAAGCAGGCATTAAAACTCTGGTTGCCACTGGCTCGTAGCGATAATGTTTCAAAAGAGAATGCAGATGCCATGTTTAACATTGGCTTACTCTATATGAAAGGTCAGGGGGTTAAACAGGACTATAAACTTGCTAAGGAATGGTTCAAGCGTGCCGCCTTTTATGGCAGTGCCGATGCAGCCTATAATTTAGGTGTTTTGTATATGGGGCGAAAACTGGGTTACCCCAGTAAAAAAGATGCCCTGTACTGGTGGACTCAGGCAGCTGAACAGGGGCATACCGATTCACAATATAACCTGGGTGTACTGCTTGCCTTTGGCCATGCCACTAAAGCTGACCCAAAAGCAGCCTTGTCGTGGTGGTATAAAGCAGCTGTTAAAGGACATAAGCAAGCTGCACAGGCTTTAGCTGAAGCCTATCAGAAAGGATTATTTGGGCTAAAAAAGGACAAAAAGCTGGCCGATTACTGGCGCAAACGTGCCCAATAATATCGGCCTTATATTTTATACAGAATTTTTACGCTTCGACCATCTTCTGAAAATTGTAACTGCTCACATAAATCACGAATAATTGCCAGACCACGTCCATGCAACAGTGTGCCGTCATTTTCTGATTCAGCAAATTTGAAACCACAACCACTATCGGACAATTCCATTTTCAGATAATAGTTATCCTCGATAAACAGAGTACTAAAATCAAACTGCATGGTGGTATCCGCCAGCGTTTGTATACCGTTCTGTCGCTGTTGGTAGTAATCGGCAAAACTGTCTTCATCCTGTTTATTGCCGCTGTTTATATTTAAAATACTGTGCTCCAGAGAATTGCAGTACAGTTCGGACAATATAATATGCAAAATATTTTTATGCCGACTGATGTGAGGCATGGCCACCAATATATCGATTAAATTTTTAACCGGATTCAAACTCTGTATCTCTTTCTCAGTCAACACAATGGAAAATTTCCAGCAGACCATTGTGTCACTATTAACTGCCTCGGCTATTGGTAATATTTTAGCAGGGCAAGTCAATTCAACAAATGTTACATCATCATTAGGTGTCCCCTCACCAGTGAATTCATCCAGAGCTTGTAGAAGATTATCAAAACGCTGTTGCGTTTCGGTTGCTAGCAGTATTTCCTTGAGTCGCCGCTCACCAAAGAGTTCACCCGCGCTATTTTTTGATTCCACAATCCCGTCACTGCAAAAATAAAAACGGTCATTTTCACTCACCTCAAAATATTGAACCGACGAATCAAATTCATCATCACTTAAAATACCTAATGGCATATGTTGTGAATGTATAACACCCATCAATTCTCCGGAAGCTGACAGGTGATAACTTGACGGCATTCCACCTGCCCAGACAGACATAACTTTAGCCTGAACATCAAGTTCGATTAATGTTGCAACCAGAAACATACCATGCGGCATCAGTTTGTGAAGTTGAGAGTTAATTTCTGTCGCAATATCTGCAACAGGCATATTTTCCTCCACCATTTTGAAAAAAATAACAGCGACAGGCAATGTTCCCATTGCAGCCGTTAATCCATGGCCGGTAAAGTCACCAATAATAAGATAAATACTACCGGTTGGTGAACGTTGAACAAACAGCACATCGCCATTAAAAGTAGAAAGTGATGACATGGAGTAACGAATGATATTCTCATCCAGGAAACTTTGCTCAATGGTACTGTCAAAAAAATGTTCTATTAATTCATGTTCGTTTTCAAGTTTATTATTCAGCTCGGCCAATAATATGTTATTTTCATTCAGTTGCTGGTTAAGTTCGCGAATTCGAAGGTGCGCATTTATTTTGGCCTTTAGAATATCAACATTAAAGGGCTTACTGATAAAATCATCCCCTCCGGATGCCAGTGCCTGGGATAAAGCAGATTCTGCACTGAGTGCGGTTAAAAAAATAATCGGGGTATATTCAGCTATTGTTCGAGATTTTATTTCTGATGCAGCTTCAAAGCCATCTCCATCCGGCATCATAATATCCATTAAAACCAGATCCGGTTTTTCCTCTCTGAACTTTTCCACTGCTTCCCGGCCATTAACGGCCTCAACAACCTCATAATCATTCAAAGCAAGTAACATTTTCCTCAATAAAATACGATTAGGCTCAAGATCATCAACAACCAGTATTTTTTTCATATTATTCAATTACAAATTTTTTATCAAAATGTGTGATTGCAAATATACGCTTAACCACTTCATTACAATTTATAATCCGTATTTCCCTGTTCGATTTTTTTAAGCTCCGCTGCATATTAAGAAGCATTCCCAATGCAGAACTGTCAATCGTTTCTGTTTTACGTAAGTCGATAATAATATTTTTTGCAGATCGTGCTGTATCATTATTATAGGCAGCGCGAAATTCATTCAAAACCATAAAGTTAAACTCACCCCATATGGAAATAGTCAGTGTTAATCCATTTTCAGACAATACCGATTCGACATTCATTCGACACCTCAAAAAGTGTTGGTTACAACCAGGAAATTAAAACAGGTCAACATCACCCTCATCCACAGAACTTGAGGAAACTGCACTCTGCAATGCAATACCCTGGCTAATTTTTTTATTTAAAAGTTCATTCATCGCTGTCACTATTACGCTCACATCACTTTCCGTTAATAACGATTCCATACTGGCAATATCACTTTCAAATGACTGCAACCAAGATTTAACATGTACATTTAACTGTGAGACCATATCTTCATACTGTAATGCCATTACCGCCTGAGAAACATCATTCTGAATAGCGGTGGCAACAGTCGATGATGTTTGCAAGCTGTCAAGAACTGATTCACTAACATGATTCAAATCAACAATCATATTATCGAGATTATCTTTTGCATCCAGCACATCCAGCATTTCAAGTGACGCAATCTTACCAACGATTTCATTGGTTTCCTCCAGTGATTTTCGACTCAGGTTGACATTATTATGAATCGCATCATTCAGCTTAACAGACTGTTCTGACAGCTTTTTAACTTCATTTGCAACAACAGCAAAACCTTTGCCTGCCTCTCCAGCACGTGCCGCCTCAATAGAGGCATTTAAGGCCAACATGCCAGTCTGATCTGCAATGTACTTTACACTTTGCAACAACTCAAACATTTCATCCAGGTGTACCATCATGTCCTGAACCTTATTGGCCGCTTCAATACCCTTGTCACTTACGTTTAATGACAATTCAACATAATGTTCCAGAACAGTCGCTGTATCTTTTGTGAACTTGTCGAAAATAAAATCATTTGAAGTCCCATTGTCTGTATGTAATTTACTGATAATATCCTGCAATAAACGTCCCTGCTTTCCAGCATTTTCAGCTAAGCCATTAAAACTTTGATGTAAGGTCGAGTTTGCATCAAGAACCACATCATTTATTTGCTTCATACTTTTAATAAGGGGTGGGATCTCCTGTCTGGAAAAGCTTATCAGGCTCGTAAAATATGCTTGTATTTTTTCTGGTAATGGTTGTTTTCCCGGCACAACCTCATCAGGGAGACTATTCTCTATTTTTTCCGGACGTTGAATAAACAACACTGTCCAGAAAAGTGACACACCTGTAATAAGCATAACCACCAACCACCGAACCTCATCATTCACCTCTTTCAATATTATAATACTAGCCAGTATTGTTAACACCCAGGCCAAAGCTGCTTTTATATAAAATTTTGACATCAGTTCTTTTATTAACATCATTTTCAACTTATTTAATCATTCCCGGGTTCAGCATATTGTTCTTTAATAAGAAGAATTTCGTCCATATTATTTAACATACATTCCACCAGCATTGGGTCAAAATGCTGGCCGCTCTCTTCTTTTATCAGTTGTATTGCATCATCAACGCTCCAGGATTTTTTATAAGGCCGGGTTGATGTCAGTGCATCAAAAACATCAGCCAGTGCAGTAACCCGTCCGACCAATGGAATCGCTTCACCCTTTAATTTATTGGGGTATCCTTTTCCATTCCATTTTTCATGATGTGTCAGAGCAATATCATGTGCCATTTGCATTAAGGCTGAATTATCACCGGATAAAATATCGGCTCCGATTTGTGCATGCGTTTTCATAATTTTCCATTCTGCAGCTTCAAGCTTTCCTGGCTTTAATAAGATTTTGTCAGGGATCCCGATTTTGCCGATATCATGCATGGGCGCTGCATTAAGTAACAAAGCACACTGCGCATCATCCATACCGGCTGCCTTTGCAATAACCACCGCTATCTTACTCATACGGATAATGTGTAACCCGGTTTCTTCATCCCTGTATTCTGCTGCACGTACCAAACGCCTGACAATTTCCAGACGGGTCTTATAAAGTTCCTGTGTACGTGCCTGAACTTTCTGCTCCAGAATTTCATTCTGGTGACGCATGTATTTATGTGCCATTTGAACTTCCAGCAGGTTATGTACGCGTGATAATAATTCTTCAACATTAAATGGTTTGGTAACATAATCAATGGCGCCACTGTCCAATGCCCGCTGTCGAAAACTTTGCATATGTTGAGCCGTTAGTACCAGTATAGGTGGCAATCTTCCTTTAATTTGGTTACGGAACTGCTC
>JALXDW010000107.1 GCA_027070385.1 Chromatiales bacterium | reverse complement strand
GACCCGTACAACCCGATACCTTAAAGATTCTTTTAGTTGAGCCGGGGTGTTTGATAAGTTCTTTATATGGGCGAACAGGTCGGGAAACAAGATTACCGCCACAATTAGGGCAAATACCTTTTAATGTTGTCTTTGCACAGTCTTTACAAAAGGTACATTCAAAAGTACAAATAACGGCTTCGAGTGAATCAGGTGGAAGATCCTTGTTGCAACATTCACAGTTCGGTCTAAGTTCCAGCATGTGTTTCACTCCTTTAGCAAAGGCCTTTTAATAAAACTGCTGGGGTCGCAGACCTCAGGTTATTTCTTCAAGTGATTCTAAAATGGATTCCACCACATCTTCATCCACTTCTATCTTGTCTACATCACAATTATAGGTGATAAACAGCAATATTTTTTCACTTCTTAAATACCACTCACTCCAGTATTCACCATCTTGCTCAAAACTTACAGCAATACCGGCAAAATCACCACAAACCACATCTTCTATAACAGCATCGGAATCCAGGTGTTCAGCAGCCATTTCCTCCAGTTGCCCATCAGAAATACCATCAGCCTGGTACAAAGTACTGATCACCAGCTCACCCACACCAGCCTTGTCATAAATAACATCTGTATCATCCGATAATTCTGCATCCCATAAAGCCGGGACATTCAGCGACCAGTACCGCGTTTTATATTGTTGCATCGTACTTTATGCTTTCATCTTTGAAGAAAAGATGGAATCCTGTTTACGCAAATAAACGTCGAGTTCATTGGCATAATCTTCCGGAACACTTTTAATAACAGCATCGTAAGATAATAAAGTATCTCGCCACAAACATAGCTGAGGTCTGTCATCAAAAAAACCAAAGTCATTATATTGTGCCAGTGCAATGTGAAAACGGAAAACAGGGGCATAAACTGCATCAATGATTGCAAACTTGTCACCATTAAAAAAAGGTGTTCCTTGCAGACATTCATCTTCCAGAGTATCAAATTTCTCATCCAGCGAAGCCGTTATCTGTTTAAAACGTTTTTCATCACTGGTTGTAAAAAGATCGTAGGTTTCCGACAAGATGGTATTGCCATATTCAATCCACGCACGATTAACGGCTTTATCAAAAGGATCCAGCGGGTGTAAGGATCCCTCTGTCACTTCATCCAGATACTCACCTCTCACCATTGACTCAAACAGCGGTTTGCCATCAACCAGCAATACAGGCACTTTCTCCATTGGGGAGATATCAAAGAACCACTCCGGTGGACTATCCAAATCAATAAACTTGATATCATGTTTGATATTCTTTTCAATTAATATTGCACGAGCCCGCTGAACATAAGGACATAATGCAAAACTGACAAGCTCAAATTTTTTTTCTTCCATTACCATTGCCTTTAACCTGAATTAATGCTGTAAATATTGTGAGATTTTCTTATCGTGACTCAAAATACTGAATTCAGTTTGCATCTCTACCAGACAACTTACACAAAGACAATCATCGTATCGTGCACTGACATAATCCCGTTCGGATATGGATAAAAAAACACTCGAGCACTGACAGGCTAGTATTGAGCCAACTTTACATTCAAAATCAGCCTGGCAACGTGGACAATTTTTAGATTCATGGTGCGGCATACATCCCCCTCGCTATTTAAAGGTATAGACTAATGTTACTGCTAACTCAGTGTCTGTTTTTTTTGTTCCAACCGGCACTTCAGAAGCATGTTTAACAGTATAAGAAACTTTTGACGATAAAGAACTGTTTATCTTTGTCTTTAACCCGGTAACAGACTTGCTGATAGTCCTGTCTTCACCGATTTCAATACTCAATTCTTCTGTCAGGTTGGCAGACTTACTGATTTTCCAGTCCAAATCAGCAGCGGCCACAGCCAGCTTTTCTGATTCTGTTTTCCCATTTTCAAAATCATTTTGCCGCATACCCGCACCCAGTTCCGCATTGATTTTAAGTTCATCCGTTTTCACTAAACGTCGACCATAACCAATAATTTCAGAAGCCTGATAGTTATAACCGCTAAACCGGTCATCCTCATATTGCAACCGACCAAACAAATAAGACAATTTCGTTAGCGTATACTGAGACTTTAACAATAATAAATAACGTTCTGCGGTTGTACCTGTGCTGTCGGCATTTCTGGAAGATTCCAGTTTTAAGGAATGCTCCCAATCTTTACGTTTGTTATCCAATGCAAATTTAAAATTAAGTGATTCTGTTTCGGTATTACCTGTTGTTTGCACAAAGCCCAATTCAGCCTCGGAGGTCCAATGTGAAAACAGCGGTTCATTCACCGCTGTGTGTTCAGTATCTATGGTCACCTCAGCAGCTGTTACTTCTTTGTCTGCAATACGATCTTTTGTCTCTGCTGCACTCAGATTCAATGTAAATAATAAAAAAATAAACCCATATCTTAACTTCGCCACTACCAATCTTCCAACTCCTGCTCCAAGGCCTGTTTTGTTTTAATCGGTTTACCACCTTGCTGGATAAGTGGTGCATTGATGTCATTAACTGTTTTCTCCAGTTTTTCGACATCACAGCCACCTAATGTTTCCACCCAGTGAACAACATTACCCACTACCACAATCGACCCTGATACAATCGCAGTAATACTCGTTGCTGCCACAGCAACCATTCCGACTGATAAGACACACTCAGGTGAATTACAATTTGCCGAGTAACTCCCCGCCTGTACCATTCTCAAATCCCATTCATGCGTTGATACACCACAGGCACGGTCACGCACTGAATGGGGTTTTTTAACGGGTACAACTGCACAAGACACTATAAATAAAGATAAAACCAATAGCAGAAATTTTTTAATCATTTATGCCTCGACCTTAACAGACTCATCCTGAAACTCAACAACCTGCCCCGGTCTGATTTTACAACGCTTGCGTAGCTCGACAACACCATCCACTTTAACCATGCCTGCTGCTATCAAGGTTTTTGCAAGGCCACCACTTTCAACCAAACCCATCACCTTCAACAGATTGTTAAGTTCAATAAATTCCCGACCACCTAGATTAAATACTTGCATAACCAAATACACACGGGAAAATATATTTTGCTATACGGGTTGCCCTTCTTCGAAGGCATAACAAATGATTAATCACTACTTGTACGTGCAAAGGTACGATGCTTCTTCTTTAATATTAACCAGGAAGGACTTATCTGCAGCAATAACAAACGTTTCATTAACAGCAATATCACGCCAATCCTCTTCATCCGGCAACTTGACCGCCATTTTACCACTGACTAGAGTCATGTATTCACTGCTGCTGGTAGAAAATTCATAATCACCAACGGCCATCACACCTATAGTTGCTTTATCGTTACCATTGTGAAAAGCAATGGATTTAACCTTACCATCAAAATATTCATTTACATCAAACATACTCTTTCCTGAATCTTAAATTAGCCCGTACTACAATCTAACAATCCGTTTTATTTCTTGCCTGCATTGTGCTGCCGAACATATTCATACATTACAATCGAAGCAGCAATACTCACATTTAAGCTTTCCACTGAACCAAAATGTGGAATCGATAATTTTTTAATCTGAGGATAATCTGCCGTATCAAAGGAATGCCCGTATGCCTCGTGCCCAAGAATAAAGGCCGAGCGGACCCCCAATGTGACATCATAACAGCAGGAAGATTCCAGCACGTCCTCTGATTCCGCCACTAACATATATAAGGTATATCCTTTATTAACCAGTTCAGTATAACAGCTTGCAAATTCATCATAAAACTTTGCTGGTACCTTACGAAAAGCCCCCTTAGCCGGTGCGGGATCAAACCAGTCCACATTCACCAAATGCACTGAATGCGCACCAAATGCTTCAGCCGAACGAAAAATTTTAGGTACGTTATAACCACCTTTCAAATGATCAAGCACCACCACAAATTCATGTATACCCGGCTTCGCCATCACATTACGCTGACGTTGCTTATCGTAGCGCTGCTTTGCCTGAATCAGGTATTGTTCATCTTTTTTTCTTGCTTGTCGGGAGACCATAACTTCTGACCAGATTGCTATCTATATTTAAAGTTCAATTCTTATGCTGATGCTTATTATTTACAAGCATAGTCTCCATTTTTGAAATTTTTTGTTTTTGTCGTATACCAACCACCAAAACAGGCCCCAAAATAAATACTACCGGAAGCAGGGAGTGAATATTGATTGTTTTTTACTTCCCCCGGTTTCAACACAGTATTCTGCTGATAATATCGGCCTTTCCTGCCACATAAGGAGCTTTTGTATTTCTTTGCCGTATTATCATGACACCAGACAATATGTATTTTTTTATCACAAGTATTTGTGAGTGTCTGACTGTCTCCACTTGCACCATAGGACGCCTTATAATAACCCAGTTTAACGCAATGCTTTGCATCACCTGCAAACACAAACGGTACCAACCCCAATAATAAAATGACAGCAGCTACAATCTTCAATCGCATTCTTTTACTTGTCATTAATCTCTCCTGCTTTTATTTTTCAGATATCCAAGATGAAATACCTTGTCGTTTTCTATTGTATATGATTTAAAACGGAGAAACTAAGAACAAGTGAGGGATTCACCGTTAAGGATTCGCAGATATAGCACGGTACTTTTTAAAAGCGGGGCGGACAATTAATTCATAAGAATTTTCAAAAAGTACCGCAACACCACATACAGATTATTCTGCCCTATTGATTGATGGTTCGCTAGAAGTGTGAGTTCAAGGCACGGTGATTTAAAAAAAGCGGAGCATAGAAATAATACGTGAGCATTTTTAAAAATCGCAACAACACTGTAATTGCATTTCTAACGAAGCATCAACCGCATTTTGAATCACCGCAGTTCAAGCATGTCATACATCCATCCATCTTGATAACAGCTTTTGTCGAACACTTGTTACAAAGCTGTGCTGATGCAGGAAAATCTTTTGCTTCTGTTTCTTCCGCTGCATCAACTGCACCTTCAAATTGCTTGCGTTTTTCATCAATCAGTTTTTGTTGATGTTCATCCAGGCCTTCGTCTTTAATCATGCCTATCATACGCAGGTGGCATTCGATGGAGTCACCGATTTCGGCAACGATGGATGGCATGTACTTGCCACCTTTTTTAAAGTATCCACCACGTGGATCAAAAACAGACCGCAGTTCGTCAACCAGAAAGGTGACATCGCCACCTTTACGGAATACGGCTGAAATAATTCGTGTCAGGGCGACAATCCACTGAAAGTGATCCATACTTTTACAGTTGATAAATACTTCAAACGGACGACGCAGTTCATTTTCGGTACCATGGTTCAGGATAATGTCATTAATGGTTATATATAAAGCATGTTCGGACAACGGTGTTTTCACTTTATAGGTTGAGCCAATCAGCATTTCCGGACGCTCAATCTTTTCATGCATTTGTATTACATTTTCCGGTGTTTGCTCACCTTGCAGTGCTTTTTCTGCTGCTTTATCGTCTTCATCTTCTTTTGCTACGGCATAACCAACAATGGGGCTGTCGATTTTAATAGGCATGTTTCTTTCTCTCCTGCGCTAGAACGCTTTTATATTGCTGTGCCTCCTGGTTTTTAGAAGGGTATTATCACCAGGAGTTCAAAAATTTACAGATTTCAACTGTTTTCAGGTAAGACTAATAATATTCAATAACGGCAAAACAATGGTCACGGTAATAATAATAGCCAACACACTGTTTAAAATGAATAAAAGATTAACGGTTGAACTATTTTTTAACAATTTGAATTGCGAGGTTAAATAATTCATCACTCATCTCCTATTGGTTACTGTTAAATAAAGGGCAATACCAGTACATATAACAAGCCACCGAGTAACACTGCATTAACCAGAACCAGAATACGCTGTGTTGCCGGTTTCCGTTTTGTTCGTGTATTCAAATGATAGTATTGCATTTGTTTACATCCCGGGTTATTTGAAAATATCAGAACTTGCCGTAATAACCTTCTTTCAGGGCATCGAATAAATTGGCTGCTGTATGAATTTCTCCATCGTATTCAATTTCTTCGTTGCCTTTCACTTCGACTTCTTTACCATCTTCAAGTGTGAAACGATAGGTTGTGTTTTCAAGATCCTGCTCTTTGACCAGTACCCCCTGAAAAGCTTCCGGGTTAAAACGGAAGGTAGTACAACCTTTCAGACCCTGATCGTAGGCATACATATAAATATCTTTAAAATCTTCAAATTTGTAATCGGTTGGCACGTTGGCTGTTTTGGAAATGGATGAGTCAATCCAGATTTGTGATGCCGCCTGAATATCAACGTGAGCTTTGGGCGTAATGTCGTCGGCTGATATAAAGTAGTCGGGCAGTTTATTTTTTTCGTCTTCTGAATATGGCATGGCTTCTTTATTCACCAATTCACGGTAAGCCAGTAGTTCAAAAGAAAAAACATCAACCTTTTCTTTGGTTTTTTTACCTTCACGAATAACATTGCGCGAATAGTGGTGAGCAAAAGACGGCTCAATGCCATTACTCGCATTATTGGCTAACGATAATGAAATAGTGCCAGTGGGTGCAATGGATGAATGGTGGGTAAAACGTGCCCCTACTTGAGCAAGCTCATCAACCAGTTCGGGTGCAGCTTTGGCAACACGTTGCATATAACGACTGTACTTGGCATGTAAAACTTTGCCGGGAAGTTTATCGCCCACTTTAATGCCATCTTCTTTCATTTCCGGACGTTGGCGTAACATCGCAGCGGTGACTTCAAATTCCTGCGTCATAATTGGTGCAGGGCCTTTTTCTTTGGCTAAATCCAGTGCGGCTTCCCACCCGGCCAGTGCCAGTTCTTTGCTGACACGTTCCGCGAATTCTACAGAATCCGGTTCACCGTATTTCATGCGTAACATGGTTGTTGTCGATCCCAAACCAAGAAACCCCATACCATGGCGACGTTTGCTTAAAATTTCATTACGCTGACCTTCCAGTGGTAAACCATTAATATCCACCACGTTATCAAGCATACGGGTAAAAATTCTGACAACCTCTCTGAATTCATCCCAGTTAAAAGCTGCATTTTCTGTAAACGGGTTGGTGACAAACTTGGTGAGGTTGACCGAACCTAACAGGCATGAACCATAAGGTGGCAAGGGTTGTTCACCGCATGGATTGGTTGCACGAATATTTTCACAAAACCAGTTATTGTTCATTTCATTAACTTTATCAATAAGGATAAAACCCGGTTCGGCAAAGTCATAAGTAGAAGACATGATCATGTCCCACAAACGTTTTGCTTTGATGGTTTTATAAACCTTGCAGGCCACCAAACCTTCGTCGTTGCTCACATAGCCTTCGGTGACAGGCCATTCACGCCAGTAAATCTCCTCGGCATTGTTGAGGTCAAGATTGTCCTGTTCGACTTCATCTTCTTTAACCGGAAAGCCTAAACGCCACTGTGCATCATCCTGCACAGCTTTAATGAATTCTTCAGTGATCAGTAGTGACAGGTTGAACTGTCGCAAACGGCCATCTTCACGTTTAGCTTTTATAAACTCCATCACATCCGGATGACCAATATCAAAAGTCGCCATTTGTGCACCACGGCGACCACCGGCACTGGAGACGGTAAAACACATCTTGTCGTAGATATCCATAAATGATAACGGACCAGAAGTGTAAGCCCCGGCACCAGAAACATACGCCCCTTTGCCCCGTAACGTTGAAAATTCATAGCCAATACCACAACCGGCTTTAAGGGTGAGACCGGCTTCATGTACTTTGCCCAGAATATCGTCCATTGAATCGGTAATGATTCCTGAAACAGTACAGTTAATCGTAGAAG
>JALXDW010000106.1 GCA_027070385.1 Chromatiales bacterium | reverse complement strand
AAAACAGGGTCAAGAAATTGGTGCACAAATCCTTGCGTGACATGCACATTACTAAAATCAATTTCTATTTTTTTGTAATAAACAAGCATTTGTTCGAGTTCTTCACGACAAGTATTTGCCGTTTCTGGAGAGCTTAGAAAAGTGATAGAAGTGAATTTGGATAAATGTAAAACTGCCATAGCAACCATGTCATCATGATGTTTTATCCACTATAAACAGTCATCTGAAAATATAATGTGCCGTAGTCCTCGTTTTCTTGATGTTGCGCTATTTACACATATACTTAATAGATAACCAAGTTTAATAATGGGGTAATCATGACAGTATCATTAGATGAAATGCTTAACGATATCAATGACCTGGTATCGTTGCCGGGTGTATTTGTACGAGTTAATCAAATGGTGAATGATCCGCAATGTTCAATGTCAAAGGTTGCTGAAGTAATTAGCCAGGATCCCGGACTGACTATGCGGTTATTGCGTATAGCAAACAGTCCAGCGTATGGAATCAGTAAAGAAATTGATTCTGTCAAAAAAGCAGTGACCGTAATAGGCACTGAACGTGTGCGCGATATTGCACTTGCAACCTCAGCCGTTGAAACCTTTGATGGTATTCCAAATGATCTGGTCAGTATGGAAGATTTCTGGATGCACAGTATTTACTGTGCGATTATTGCTAAATATCTAGCGAGCCAGATAAAACTAACCAATCCGGATGCTTTATTTGTAGCAGGCTTGTTACATGATATCGGTCAACTGGTTTTGTTTAAAGAGCTTCCGGGATTGTCTCGAAATACACTTGAATATGTTTTGGATGATACGGAGGGTATAGAATTACATCTTGTCGAGCAGGAATTTATGGGCTTTGATCATGCCGAAGTGGGAAGTGCATTGGCGGAAAACTGGCACCTGACTCCAATGCTGATTGAAACCATTGGCGCACATCACGACATTACGAAAGCCAATAAATACAAACAGGAGAGTGCCATTGTTAAAATTGCTAATTCATTGGCCGTCATGAGTGAATTGAATTCAAGTAACATTGAAGAAACCGATGCACCGGTATTAAAGGCTAATGATTGGGAAACAGCAGGTTTATCCCCCGATGTGACTGAGCAAGCGCTTGACCATGCACATACGACATATAAAGAAGTTCAAAAATTATTAATAGCGGCTGAATAAGTTTAAATTTTATCCGATTTTAATACCATCATTTTTTTGACTTGCATATCCTGGTAAGTGTGCGGAATACCCCCGACTCCCAAACCTGAATGACGTAAACCGGCAAATGGCATCCAGTCAACACGAAAAGCAGTGTGGTCGTTTATCATGACAGCACTGGCATCAAGATTTTTATAGGCATGTAATGCATTATCAATTGTCCGGGTAAAAATACTGGCCTGAAATGCAAAGGGTAATGCGTTAGCCTGTTTGATGGCATCATCAACATTTTCATAGCTGTAAACACAAATTACAGGGCCAAAAATTTCGTGGGTTGAAACAATAGAATCTGCGGGGGGATTTAATAATACTGTGGGTTGATAACAATTACCATTAATCTTGCCACCGGTTAATAACTCTGCACCATCACTCACTGCCTGATTAACCCAGTTATGAATACGCTCAACTTCGCGTGTACGAATAAGTGGACCAACTTCCGTTTCGGGTAATTTGGGGTCGCCAACAATCAGTTTATCTGCAATCTTGGCAAGATCAGAAGCAACCTGTTCAACAATATCTTTATGGCAGAAAACGCGCTGTACAGACACGCAAACCTGACCGGCATGATAAAAACCGCCCTTGGCCAGCAGGGGTAATGCTTGGGCCAGATCAGCGTCTGCCTCGACGATAACGGGTGCAACCCCGCCATGTTCAAGCGCACAACGTGTACCTGGAGCAAGTTTACTGCGTAACATCCAGCCTACATTGGCACTGCCTATAAAACTGAAAAAGCTAACGCGACTATCAGTGACAAGTTGTGTCGCCACATCCAAATCAGATACAACCAGAGCCTGACACCATTGGTCCGGTAAACCGGCCTCACGCAATATACGAATAAAACGATAGCAGGATAAAGGAGTATCTTCTGCCGGTTTGATAATTACCGGGCAACCGGTTGCAATGGCAGGGCCAACCTGATGAATAATTAAATTAAGTGGATGATTGAAGGCACTGACTGCAACAACGACACCAATCGGTTCACTTCGTGTAAAGGCCATACGCTGCTCAGAAGCCGGGTTAATACCCATCGGTATTTCTGTACCGTGATCAGTGCGAATACATTCAATACAG
>JALXDW010000105.1 GCA_027070385.1 Chromatiales bacterium | reverse complement strand
ATACATTCCAGGTCAGCGGTAGGTGTTTTTTCGATGAGGGGCGTGGGCGCACCCAGCGTTGCCCCTATCTGGCGTATTTGTCGTTTGTTTAGGCCAAATAACGGAGCTAAATCGCAGGCACCATCACCGTACTTGGTAAAGAAACCGGTGATATTCTCAGCTGAATGGTCGGTTCCAACGACCAAACCACCCACTAAACCGGCTACCTTATACTGCGCTATCATGCGTACGCGTGCTTTGACATTGCCTTTAGCAAAATCGATATGAAAAGCATTATCGGACAAAATATCCTGTTCTTCCAATGCGCGGATCGTTTCATCATGAATGCCATCGGTACCGGGTTTAATGTTAATACAAATGTTTTTACTGGCCTGTATAAACTGGAGTGAGGTTTGTGCATCGGCCTCATCGGCCTGAATACCATAGGGTAAGCGGACGGCAATAAATGCATAGCGAGGCTTTGCATGATGTTCCTGGTTTAACTCGTCAATGGCCAGTTGTGTCAGTCGGCCACAAACGCATGAATCAATGCCGCCACTGATACCCAACACCAGGTGATGCAGCCCGCTATCCTCAAGTGTTTGTTTTATAAACTGAATACGGCGCTGTATTTCAAAATCAGGATCAATCTCAGGTAAAACCTGCATTTCGGCTCGAATGGCTGCTTCGGTGACTTTATCGACGGTCATTTCGTTTCCTGATTCTGGGAGTAAAAGATGTATTTTGCCAAAATCCTGACAAAGTTGCGAGATTCAATCCATTGAACGGCCATAAGAGACTATTTTAGCTATGGTAATTCGAATAAAATGCAGTTAATCTCACTTTATTTGAAATTTCTAAATAAATGGAAAGATTTCTGTCAATAAACGCCATGACCCGGCGTGTTGGCAGAGCGCCCATAAAAATACAATTTGTAATACTTAATATTGCCGAAGGATATAACAATGAAAAAAATTGAAGCAATCATTAAACCTTTTAAATTAGACGATGTGCGTCAGGCATTATCTGAAATTGGTGTAACGGGTATGACGGCAATCGAAGTGAAAGGCTTTGGTCGACAAAAAGGACATACAGAACTTTATCGTGGAGCCGAGTATGTTATTGATTTTCTTCCAAAAGTTAAGTTGGATGTGATTGTGAGCGAAGATCGGGTGGATGCTTGTATCGAAGCCATTAGCCATGCCGCCCGTACCGGTAAAATCGGTGATGGCAAAATTTTTGTTTCGAATGTTGAAGAAGTGGTGCGTATTCGTACGGGTGAGAAAGGCGTCGACGCAATATAAGCCTGGTCAATGGCAATAAGCCATTATTCCCCGTATCGCTTTAGTTTTGCATCGCATTCAATGTTGCCGGGTGATTGGGGTGATTTAATTGCAGTACCCGTAAAGCATCTTTTTCCAGTTTTTTCAGGCCCAATTTCCGATATCCCTGTACCATAATAGCCAGTGCATCAGGAATTGATTTTGTTTTCGGATAATGCTGAATTACATATTTAGCGCGATTAACCGCTGCCAGGTATGCATTTCGTTTCATATAGTATTTGGCAACAAAAATTTCATAGCGTGCCAGATTATCACGCAAAAGCTTCATGCGTTTGATTGCATCAGCACGATACTGGCTTTTAGGGAAGCGTTTGACCAGCTCTGCAAAATATTGGAAAGCCTGCCGTGCTGCCTTGGGGTCGCGTTCAGCGGCATCCTGGTTGAAAAGTTTACTAAAAAACGAGCTGTTCACATCAAAGGCAGCCAGGCCTTTCAGGTAATACATGTAGTCGACATTAGGATGGTTGGGGTGCAACTTGATAAAACGGTCTGCCGCTAAAATGGCCGTTTCAGGTTCATTGTCTTTATAATAAGCATACGCTATTTCCAGTTGTGCCCGTTCAGCGTATTTTTCGTAAGGGAAACGGGACTCGATTTGTTCGTAGAGCTTAATTGCTTCTTCGTAATTACTTTCATTCAGGTGTTTTTTGGCTTCTTTGTAAAGTTCGGCTGCACTAATGTCTTCTGGTAATGCTTCACTATCCAGTCCGGCACAGCCCTGAAGAATGAACAGGGTTACGGATATTAACAAGGTATTTAACAAAAAACGTTTACAACGGGATAGATTCATAATGTTTTAATGCTTTATTTTAAGTAATGACGAAGGATGCAGTATACTCTGATGAGTCGCCAGATTAAATGCCTGACCCCGTAACATTTAACAAAATACTTAAAAGATTGTTCTGATAACCTTATGCCCTCAAAACCGTTAGAAAAACAACAACGTCTGGAAGCCCTCGTTCCAAAGGCTCTGACCGGGATGCGTCTCGACCAGGTACTAAGCAAGTTATTTGAGCAGTATTCACGTGCCCGCTTAAAGCAATGGATTCAGTCTGGGCGGGTAACGGTTGAACAGCAGCAACGCAAGCCAAAAGATAAAGTACACACCGGTGAAACGGTGGTGGTTATGGTTGAATCAGAGGTTGAAGTTGTTTGGCAGCCGGAGAATATCCCGCTGGATATTTTGTTTGAAGATGACGAAATTCTTGTCATTAATAAACCGGTTGGTATGGTCGTACATCCTGCACCCGGCCATGCCAATGGTACCCTTTGTAATGCCTTACTGCATCATGTGCCTGCTGCTGTTAACCTGCCACGTGCAGGTGTGGTACACCGCCTGGATAAAGACACCTCCGGGGTGATGGTGGTCGCTAAAACGCTCCGCGCCCACTGTTATTTGGTTGAAAAATTACAAGCAAGAGAGATCACGCGGGAGTATATTGCGTTGGTTCAAGGGGAAATGACAGCCGGCGGTACGATTGACGCCCCGATTGGGCGACATAAAGTTGATCGAAAGCGCATGGCCGTTCGGGGTGAACTGGATAGTGGTGTAAAACATGCCGTTACCCATTACCGCATTCGGCAACGCTATCACGGGTATACCTTGTTGGATGTCAAACTGGAAACGGGCCGTACCCATCAGATCCGGGTACACATGGCACACATTCATTACCCTATTGTGGGGGATATGGTTTACGGAGGGCGAGTCCGCCTTCCCAAACAATGCAGCAATACTCTGCGTGAGGCGATTCAACAGTTTAAACGCCAGGCACTGCATGCTTATCAACTGACTTTAACGCACCCGCTGACACACGAACAGCTGCAATGGCAG
Source organism: Chromatiales bacterium (assembly GCA_027070385.1). Classification (GTDB taxonomy): domain Bacteria; phylum Pseudomonadota; class Gammaproteobacteria; order UBA6429; family Thiohalophilaceae; genus SZUA-37. The sequence goes on along the minus strand of JALXDW010000105.1, from coordinate 4,677 downwards.
GCACCATTGGCCGATGATATTCAAAAATTATTAACCCAACTTGAACCGGCATGCGTTTAAAGCATTACAGTCCCGAAGTAATCACCCCAAGTTGGGTTGTTGCAGAAAAAATACAGTCATTCTGTACGACACGTAAAGGGGGGGTAAGTGCTCCACCTTACAATGAACTGAATCTGGCCACACATGTCAACGATAATCCAGTAAACGTCAAACAAAACCGAAACATATTAAAACAATATTATTCCTTGCCCAGTGAACCTGTCTGGCTGGAACAGGTACACAGTCATAAAGTGGTTCGGGTTACAGCGCAGAACTACCAACAAGCGTTTACAGCCGACGCAAGCTATACAACCGATAAAAATATTATTTGTTGTGTTATGACTGCCGATTGTGTGCCGGTTTTGTTTTCCAATAAACAAGCCACCTGGGTGGCTGCCGCTCATGCGGGCTGGAAAGGTATTGCCAATGGTATTTTAAAAAATGTACTGCAGATTTATATAAAGGAAATGGCTGGGCAGCTTGATGATATACAAGTCTGGATTGGCCCGGCGATTAGTGGCGAGGTGTACCAGGTTGGCCAAGAGGTTAAAGATGCTTTTGAGCAACAGGATACAATCTTAAAAAAGGCTTTTACAGTACAAGATACAAACCATTATTTGCTTGACACTTCTTATGCCGTACAGCTGCAACTAATAGCACAAGGTCTTAAAGAAGAACAAATATTCACTGATGATTTTTGTACTTATCAGGACAGTGAACGTTTTTACTCCTATCGCCGTGATGGTATTCATACGGGGCGAATGGCGAGTATGATCTGGCTCAGATAACGAGCGGGGGCATATTGCTCTTTGCTACAGACGGTTTTTTATTTTCGCTTATTCGATAAAATGGCGTTAATATGAGCCGGTTCTACGGTGTTTGTAATTTTTTAAATTGAAAGGTGGTGGTTGAACAAATGAGCTTATTGGTATGGATTATAATATTCAGCTTATTAGGCGGATTACTTAGTGTTATTGCCGCCTCTACTTTTCTATTGTTGCCGGATAAATTGCGTACACGACTTATTCCCCATTTTGTCAGTTTTGCGATAGGTGCTTTATTGGGTGCGGCTTTTTTAGCGTTAATTCCGCATAGCCTTGAAGGGCGATTCAAGCTTGATGTGCATCACCTGGGTATGACGATTCTGCTGGGTTTGTTGGCTTTTTTTGTGATGGAAAAGTTGGTCATCTGGCGACATTGTCATACCGACCATTGCGAAGCACACCCGGAACATTTGGAACATTCACATAAGGCAGCCGGTACACTGGTATTAATTGGTGATGGAATTCACAATTTTATAGATGGCGTTCTTATTGCTGCTGCCTTTATGAGTGATATTCACTTGGGTATTGTAACCAGTGTTGCGGTGGCAACGCATGAAATTCCTCAGGAAGTGGGTGATTTTGCGGTTTTGTTAAACAGTGGTTTTTCACGTTCAAAAGCATTGATATTTAATGTGCTGGCCAGTTTAACGACTGTTGTTGGTGCATTATTGGCCTATTACAGCCTTGCGAACCTTGAAACCTATTTACCTTATGTATTGGCCATTGCTGCTGCCAGTTTTATTTATATTGCGGTGGCGGATTTGATTCCCGGTTTGCATAAACGCACCCAACTTTCGGTTGGAATTCAGCAAATGTTGTTAATCAGTGCAGGTGTGATCATTATCTATATCGCACATGCGCAGTTACATTAAGGCTTATCATTGTATTGGAAAGCTCAACGGCCTCTACGGCGGTTTTCATCCTAAACTAATTTCACTTTTGGTCGATATAACAGGTTGAAAAACCAACAAATACCACAGGAGTGAAACATGGATTGGTTAGACCATTGGAGCTGGACAGTTGTACTTGCCGTTATCATTATTATTGCTGTTTGGCTTGCGGTGATGTATGTACAGGATATTACCCAAACCAAACATACTGTCAGGCGTAATTTTCCTGTTGTCGGTCGAATGCGCTACCGGTTTGAAAAGCTGGGGGAGTATTTCAGGCAATATTTCTTTTCTCATGACCGTGAAGAAATGCCCTTTAATCGAGCGACTCGTGCCTGGGTGTATCGAACAGCAAAAGGTTTGGGTGGATTGTTGGGTTTTGGCTCAACTAATGATTTGCGTGAGCCGGGTTCAATTATCTTTGTTTCTGCGACTTATCCCTTATTGGAAGAAGAATACACCCCGACACCGAGCTGTGTTATTGGCTCACAGTGCGAACATCCGTTTGAAGCTAAATCGTTATTTAATATTTCCGGTATGAGTTACGGTGCCATTTCAGCAGCAGCGGTGCGAGCTTTGTCCAGGGGGGCAGCAAAAAGCGGTATCTGGATGAATACGGGCGAAGGGGGATTATCACCCTATCATCTTGAAGGGGGTTGTGACATTGTCTTTCAGATTGGAACGGCCAAATACGGTGTGCGTAATAGTGAAGGCAATTTAAGTGATGAACGTTTGAAAGATGTGGCTCAACATGTCAAAGCATTTGAAATTAAAATGTCTCAAGGTGCCAAACCAGGACGTGGCGGGGTTTTACCCGGCAATAAAGTTACCAAAGAAATTGCTGAAATTCGTGGTATTCCGCAGGGGCAAGTTTCCAGTAGTCCTAACCGACACAAAGAGATTAAATCAGCGGATGATTTGTTGAATATGATTAATCGTATTCGTGAAGTTACCGGTCGTCCGGTGGGGTATAAAGCGGTGATAGGGTCTGAGGAATCAGTGCGTGAAATTTGTGAAGCAGTGCATCGTCGTGGTCGTGATTTTGCCCCAGACTTTATTACTGTGGATGGTGGTGATGGTGGTACCGGTGCTGCACCACAGCTGTTAGCTGACCACGTTGGTTTACCATTGAATGAGTCTCTCCCGATATTAATCGATACATTGATTGAATATGATTTAAAAGAGCGCATTAAAGTGATTGCCTCTGGTAAATTGGTTCATTCTGCAAAAGTTGCCTGGGCACTTTGTATGGGGGCTGACTTTATAGTCAGTGCACGAGGCTTTATGTTTTCATTGGGTTGTATACAGTCCATGCAGTGTCATCAGGATAGCTGTCCAACCGGCATTACAACGCATAACAAGCAGCGGCAACGAGGACTGGTGGTTGCTGATAAAGCCGAACGTGTGCATCATTACGCTCATTGGGTAAACCATGAGGTCAATGTATTGGCTCATTCCTGTGGTTTGCCGAATGCGCGTGAATTTAGACGTGAACATTTACGGCTTGTTATTAATCCGGGAACCAGTATGCCGCTGGATGTGATGCACCCTTATCCGGATGTTAAATTTCCACTCGTTTGATCCATATCAAATTATTTATTCCTGCTGGCTTGAATTATAAGCTATTGTCCCTATTAAATATAAGACAACGAATTTTATATTTATTTATGGGTGCATGAGGTCTTTAAAATGAGAATGGATAAACTAACAAGCAAATTTCAGGTTGCAATAGCTGATGCGCAGAGTCTGGCCGTTGGGCGTGACCATGCCTACATCGAACCGGTGCATTTGATGACAGCCTTGCTGGATCAGGAAGGTGGCAGCGTACGTCATTTGTTAATGCAAAGTGGTGTGAATATTAATCTGTTGCGCTCACAATTAGGTGAAGCACTCGATAACCTGCCAACGATTGGTGATGCAACCGGTGATGTGCATTTATCCAATGACTTGTCACGGTTATTAAACTTAACCGATAAAATTGCACAGCAACGTAAAGATCAATATATCGCCAGTGAACTATTTGTACTTGCTGCCATTGAAGACAAAGGCGTGTTGGGTGAATTGCTGAAAAAAGCAGGTGCAACCAAACAGACATTGGAACAAACCATTGACCAGGTACGTGGTGGGCAAACCATTGATGACCCTAATGCAGAAGAACAACGTCAGGCACTTGAGAAATATACCATTGATTTAACTGAACGAGCCGAGCAGGGCAAACTCGACCCTGTTATTGGGCGTGATGATGAAATTCGTCGGGCCATTCAGGTATTGCAACGTCGCACTAAAAACAATCCGGTTTTAATCGGTGAGCCAGGTGTGGGTAAAACTGCGATTGTCGAAGGTCTTGCGCAGCGTATTATTAATGGTGAAGTCCCTGAAGGTTTAAAAAATAAACGGGTCTTATCACTGGATTTAGGTGCCTTGTTAGCCGGGGCAAAATTCCGTGGTGATTTTGAAGAACGTTTAAAAGCGGTATTGACTGATTTGGCCAAACAAGAAGGTCAGGTTATCCTGTTTATTGATGAAATTCATACCATGGTCGGAGCCGGTAAAGCCGAAGGCGCGATGGATGCCGGTAATATGTTAAAGCCAGCACTAGCGCGAGGTGAATTGCATTGTATTGGTGCTACAACACTGGATGAATATCGCCAATACATTGAAAAAGATGCTGCACTTGAACGACGTTTCCAAAAAGTGCAGGTGGATGAGCCCAGTGTTGAAGATACCATTGCGATTTTACGTGGCTTAAAAGAAAAGTATGAAGTACACCACGGTGTGGATATCACTGATCCGGCTATTATTGCCGCAGCAACTTTGTCACATCGTTATATTTCAGATCGACAGCTGCCGGATAAAGCGATTGACCTGATTGACGAAGCCGCCAGTCGTATTCGTATGGAAACTGATTCCAAGCCGGAAGCCAT
>JALXDW010000104.1 GCA_027070385.1 Chromatiales bacterium | reverse complement strand
ATACCAGAATCAGATCGTATGTTTATCCCCGTCGCAGAATTTAATTTCATGTCCCTGCTTGAATCAATATTAATCGTTTTCCCTTTCAAATCGTTTTTATTAAGCAACAAGTCTGTATCAACGATGCGTTTTTGTTTTTCATTTTCAGGAAAACAACGGTTTTTGATTTCTGAATATACGGGAAATTCACAGCAAATATAATTAAAGATAAAATAACTGGATTACTTGCAGTATTTGTTTGTATGTCACATTTTCATTACTATTTAAAAAGAAGCTTTCTGCTGTTGCTTCGTGCAACTTCGTCACCATTAGCGTCAATAGCGATAACAGACCATTGCAAATGGGTATTCTTTTCTTTGCTAACCCAGGGAGGTGCCATATAATTATCCTGCCCCTTAGGCACAATTGCTGAGGCAACAAGCTTTTCTCCGTTGTATATTTCAATACGATATAATTCAGCCTCAGCCACCCCCACCCAGCTAAATTCAACCGACTGACCGACTTGAATAGTGTCATTGTCCTGCGGCAACATCAGCAGCAAATCATTGACAGATATATCACGGCGTACTTTCTGTAATTTTTCGTGCGTTCCGACATAGTAGCGTAATACCGGCATGGGAAATCCTGCAACACCACCACTCACAACCGTCCCTGCACCGGTATTTGAATTTCCTTCCTTGTCACGGGTTGCTTCAATTCTAAGTAAAATTTTGTACAAACCGTCAATATGCACAGGTATCTTGCTTGCATCAGGCCCTGGAATAATTACCTTACCAGTCGGGTTCAGAAACATATCAAACCGGCCTATTACCAGATAACGTTTTTGCAGCCCACGTTTTTCTATCGGCAGGGTTGCCTCGGTTAACAAGTCCGAAGTAGTCGGTTCCGGATCATTTGGAAGTTTAACCTCCCAACGACCTTTTAAACGACCAGTGCCGTTATACAATACAGTCGCTGCAAAATCAGATGCCTTTTTACCCCGTTCGATTAAATATATCGGATCTTTACTCCCTTTATCATCAAGAAAACCAACCCGTACATCCAATAACGCAAGTGGTGTACGTGCACCACCACCCGCCATCCGGCAGGTAACAGTGACATAACGATCTCCGCCTACACCACCTGTAAATTTCCGCACATAAAAGAAATCTGAATTACTGCCATTAATCGCTGCCTGAAATGCCCGACGTGTTACCGAGGCTGGTATTGTCATAATATCAGTCAGGTTTCTGAATGATCCTGCTGTACTAATTTGAGAACGGTTATTCCGAACAGGTAAATGCCCGAAGACAGTACCACTGACACACGGATTAGTAGCTGATACACCTGTCGCTGTTACTTCCCCACACCAGAAGGCATCTGCGGCCACTTCGTTGGCATCAAGATCCTGAAAAGTCAGAAATACCGTACTTGCACCATTATGTCTTACATTGACACCAGAGGGGTTAACACCGGTTACCGCATAAGAGTCAGGTATAGCAACAAGACATAGCAAAATTAATAAAAATTTATCATACATTTTCATAGAAAAACCCCATCTAAAACAGACTTAGATTAATGCCTGTTGATATTGTCCAACTTTGCGCATTGGTTTCAGACAAAAAAACATTATCCTTGTTTCGATTATTCTGTGTTAAATAACTCACAAATAATTGCCCTGGCATTTTTTTACCTGTCAATGTGGGTGTTTCAAACTGCCAACTTAATTGGATATTTCCTGTATAACTGTCAGTGGTTGCATTATTAAGTGAATCCTTTGTTGCCGCTTCAGTATAATTTGTTGTCAGGTTTATTTTATCTGTTATTCCCCAATTAAAGCCCACCGAATAATTATCATCAAATGTGGTTAAATTGTTTTCCGTATCATATGCTTCTACTTTGGCTAAACCGAGATTCACATTCAGAGTGTCACTAAAGCGATAGCCTGCTTCAAATGAATTTGTTTTATTTCTGAAATCAGCGTTGCTACGTCCAGCCTGTCGATTATCCTGTTCTGAAACAGAACGGGTATAACCAAAATTAAATTTTTCAGTATTCCAGCCAAATCGAAAACTACGTGAACGATTTAACTGATCAGGAATGTGCGTTGCAGGATCAAAGGTTGTCGGAAAGTTGGCACCGTATTGATGAACCTGATTAATCTGAATATCGAGAGATGGTATCCAGTTATTCTCAACCCCTTTATCAGCAAATATTTGCTTAAACGGAAGTGATACACTGAAGTCGGTTGTATCCGTTTTTGTTTTCAGTATTGTCGCCAGATTATCAATATTATCCTCATTATTGATATTACTTATTTGTATACCTATCTGTCCCAACTGAACAGATAATGCAGCCGTATTGGTTTGCGTATCCGCACTGGCAAAAGCTGCCAGGCTTTTATATAAGGGATCAACACGTTCATGACTTAACGTCGCGGTAATACTATAACTATTTCCCTGTTCATCTGCTTCGCTGCGGAATATTTCATAGTTAATTTCTGCATACCGGGCACTGTCAGTCTGTTCTTTTACTGCAACAACATCATCATTCTGAAATAAAAAAGGATCACTCGGGTTAGTATATTTACTGGAAGCATAGGTTATTAACCCTCTCAATGCCCCCGATTCAGTTGCCCCGGATACATGTATACCATAACCACTGCTTTTTTCAGCATCCGGGATTTCTCCGGTGTCAAAATTTACCACTGGTAAAACTGAGGCATCCATATAGGTCATCTCGGCACGCAACGCACCCGGTCTGCTTTTAATAAACTCATAGCCAAAACTCGCGGCTGTCACCCGATGATTTGAATCCCCGGTTAAGCCGGTAATATTTTCATAACCAACAATGCTCGAACCATTCATAGCCGCAATTGAAAAATCCAGCGCATTTTGTTCAAGATACTTGTTACTGTACATAACACCACGACTATTAAAACCGCTAATAAGAAATCTGTTTTGGCCAAAATTAATATGCCCCAGAGTGATATTCTGATTTCCATCAGTTAGCTGAACAAGATAATCACTTAAATCCAGCTTGCTGGCATCAAATCCTTTTTCATTAAATCGCAATGCCTGTTCATATTTACTGACACCAATAAAATTAAAATTTGTTTGTAACTGAAGTTCATCATTTGAAGCATTAGATGAAAATGCAATATTCGTTGTCATTTCCTTCTGTTTTTGCTGATCAGCAGGAGGAGCAACCGCATCGCCATTGTAGCCATTATCAATCTCTGCCTTGATATTGACATTGACTGTTGGGGTAATTTCAGATTGCTTGAAGCCTAAAAATGTTTTTACCTGCAAGGGGTATTTAGCTATTTCATTCCATTGATTATTCTCTATCTGATAAAGAATCAAATGTGATTTCCCAACCGGCAAAGGAATGATGGATGAATTATATTCATATTTCAGGGGTGTTTTCTTTTTAAAAAGTGTCGAAACATCCTGTTTACCAATAAAAAAACGAATATCGGCATCTGAACGCTCATTATCATATTGTAACGTAACGTTAATGCTGTCTGTCGGTGATAACCAGGTGTTGTCAGCAAGATTAGTACTCGTTACTGTTACTGCATAGCTTAATCCCGAATACCCTCCTGACAGTATAAATATCATACAGGCTATTCTGGTGGAAAGTATTTTATTTTTTTTAAACATAATTCCTACCCAAACACGAATTCTGGCAGAATTTTAATCACTAATAGCCAACATCCCTATCCCTTAAATAAGGTATATTTCCAATACTTTTTTTAAACTATACTGATTTCCAAGAGACTATAATTTTGTAGCCCAAATACCTGCTCCTGGTATGGAAATGAAAGAAACCAATACTGCAGTAATACCGGTTTTATTCAGTAATATGAACTTAATTAACCTTGTGCAAATACCCTAAACCATGAACTTTTTTTTTCTCAAACGTGTTTTTCTGATATTGATTATTTTTTTAATTTATTCAGTAGCACAATGCTCATCAAAAAAGGTTTATTCGATTTCAGGTGACAAATTTTTCAACTGGATGTTAACCAAAGGGTACTCTCTGGTTAGTAAACCCTTAACCAATGATGCATCTTGCATGATTGAAAATAATATCCTGACTGTAAAGATAAAGGAAAATAGTAGCCGTCAGAGAAAACCAGTATGCCAATTCAGCCTGTTTAATGGCACTATCCTGGCAAAGCACTGGAGAGTACATACACTGGAAGTTATCTCAAATGGGCTGGGGCAATGGCGTTATATAAAATCCCCCAAAGGAAAATCCACCCTGACAACTGTCATACACGCCAACTATAATGGAAAAAAACAGACCGGTAGCCATAAGATAAAAATAAAAAAAATTATACTGGCCGGCCCGGCATCATCGTCGTCATGGAAACAGGCCATTTTACCATGAGATCGGAACTCATTCTGTTTAATTACAACAGTAATTTGCAGCTATATCATGAAAATAAAATATCCCACTCCGGTATTGTTAGGGTAAAATGTACTGCAAAAATAATCTTTTTTTAGTAACTTGCCTGGCAACAATAATTCTAACAGTTATACAATAAAAGCCACCAGGACTTGAGAGATTTTAAAAATGAACATTGTAGTAGCAGATGACCACTCATTAATACGAGAGGGGCTGGAGAGAACATTAAAATCGGTCAAACCAAATACTGTTATTCACCATGCCCAGGATCGTGATTCAGTATTATCACTTCTGGAACAAATCAATAAAATTGACCTCATTTTACTTGATTTATTCATGCCTGGCGCAAACGGTTTTGCCCTGCTTGAAACCATTTGCAAAACATATAAAACAATACCAGTGATCGTTATCTCCAGTGCTGAAGAACCCGAAAACATGAGAAAAGCCATTGACTGTGGTGCAGCTGGCTTTATACCGAAATCGGCAACAACAGAAATTATGATCAATGCTATCAACCTGGTATGCAGTGGCGGTGTGTACCTTCCTGTTAATATTCTTCAATATCAAGACAATAAAACACCTCACCAGAAAAATACAGATACAGTATCTTTGATCGATGAAACTCTAGATGCATCATTAAAACTAACCAAAAGACAAAAAGAAGTACTTGAGTTAATGGCAAAAGGTCTGGCAAACAAGGAAATAGCCAGAGCATTATCCTTATCCGAACACACCATTAAAATTCATGTTACTGCAATTCTCCGGCTTTTTAATGCTGAAAACAGAACTGAAGCTGTCGTGATGGCTCATACTGCCGGCATTATCAAAGGTCTGTAGAGATTGCACGGGAAAGTCGTTATGCCCTGTATTAAACTTGTTAAAAAAACTCTTTTACTGGTTTCTTTTCTACTCCTTTCAAACAAAACACTGGCGACTGACCTGACTGTTCTGGAATCAGAGCAGGATTTTTTTGCAGATTTTTCCATTACATCTGCTACTAGATTAGCGCAATCGCCACGTGATCTACCCGTATCCGTCACAATTATTACCCGGGAAATGATCGATGCGAGTGGCGCAACGGAAATACCCGATTTATTTCGCATGGTTCCAGGATTCCGGGTAGTCATAAATGATGGTGGGTTTTACTCTGTTTTTGGTCATGGCAGCAGTGATCACTGGGGCCGCAAACTGCAAGTTTTAATTGATGGCCTTCCTGTTCAGTCCCCTGTCTTGAATTTTGTTGACTGGTTATCCTTGCCCGTTGAACTCAGTGATATTGATTCTATTGAAATCATGCGAGGTACAAGTGCAGCCGTTTACGGTACTAATGCATTCGATGGAGTAATCAATATTATAACTCGTAAACCTTTTGAAGAAAAAGGACTATTCTCACAACTAACAACCGGCACACAAAACACAAGAAGAGGTTTAATCAAATATGGATTTAACTCTAAAAATTCCTACCATACGTTTACCTTTAGCAAAAAACAAAATAATGGTTTTGATAACGTTCATGATAGCAGTAAAAATACAAAATTCAGATATAAAGGAAGCTTCTCAACCACACTAAAGGATGAACTCGATACTCTCATTAGTTTTAATAGCGGCTATAAAGATATAAACGGTATCGGAAACGGACAAAGAACCCGAGATATGGAAAGCAATCATCAATACATAAACTGGAAACATCATTATACATCATCAGACAACATTGAATTAAAAGCCTATCACTATGCAGTTGACTATGATGATGAATATAAACTAGGTCTGCTTTCCGAACTCTATAACATATCACCAGCTACAGTGCCTACTGTTTTTAATGGTCATGCAGATCAACAGATCTCCTATGGTTCCTACACAGCCAAATCCGACCGTTATGGATTAGAAATACAGCGCATCGCTCATTATGAAGAACTGCGCTTTGTCATTGGTGCGGGACTTATATATGACACAATAAAAAGTCGTTATCTTTTTGGTGACAAAGGTAAAGTCAGTGGCCTGAATAAACAAATATTCAGTAATGCTGAATGGCGAATTGACCCGGATCTTGTAATGACGGCCGGCCTTATGGTTGAAAAAATTGAAGATCGTGATGAGGAAATATCAAGAAAACTATCAATCAATTACCATTATAACCGTTTTAATAGCTTTCGATTGGGTGCTGCACGCTCATACCGTGCTCGCACGGTTTATTCTGCTGGCGTGCAACTGGTGATGCGCTATGTTGATGATGGCCAAATATTTAATACCATACTGGATAATCAGGGCTATACTACGCCTGAAATTGTTACAACATATGAATTTGCACATATGCTAAATCTACCAGAATCCAGACTCTCACTGGACTGGAGACTGTTCAGAGATGAATATGATGATTTTCGTGCCGTTATAAATGATTCAAGTTATCAGGACGATGCTAAAAACGGAGCAAAAGTAAATATCAATGGCGGAAATTACTATGTTGAAGGATACGAGTTACAGATAAAATACAAGCATGATGATAAGAAATTTATTACCGCTCAATATTCAAGGACCAAATCCAGAGGACTCATAGCAAATAACCTGAATGCTACTTCGTTTGAAGACTTTTCAGATGCGATGCCGGAAGAAGGATATGGAATAATGATTGGTACGGATATCACTAGCCATATCGACCTTGGCCTGACTTATAGTAAAACGGGAGGAAGTAAATGGAGAACATTGGGTGATACATTACCTGGCTACAAGCGCCTTGATGCAAACCTGTCATCACACTTTAAAACAGCCGGAAATGACATAAAGGTTGAGTTTCTGATACAAAATCTCCTTAATGAACCATACAATGAATACAATGTAAATAATCTGTTTGCTCGTCGCTTTTTTCTGAGGCTCTCACTAAAATACTAGACGTATGCGGGCATTATGAAAAAGACAAGGATATTTTTTAATACTTTTATTTTAATAACAGCACTGCTTGTATATACATCTTCAGTTCAATCGGCTGATATTTTTTTCAAAACAGCTATCGTTTTCAAAAAAAATTCAGCACTTCATAAAAAAACAATCGATGCAATTGTTTCAAAGCTAAGAAAACAATATAGAAATAACATCCAGTTTGTTTACATCGATGCTAACACCCATGAATCTGTTTCATATGACAATATTAAATATATTATTAGCATTGGTCGGGATGCCGCAAAGCTGGTGTTGGATACAGCACCAAAGCAACCGGTTCTATTTACACTCATTCCTCAACAAACACTACATTTGCTATTCAACACATATACGCGCAACTCTCCACAAAAGAATTATTATTCTATTGTCATAAACCAGCCATTAATTCGAAAGTTTAGACTGGCAAAAATCCTGCTCGGGAAAAATATTACAGTAGGAATGACCCTTGGTAAAAAAGACTCAAAAATTGAAAACTACATTTTTCGTAATGCCCATAAAGCAGAGATTAAAATAAATCTAACCTATACATCTAATTTTAATAC
>JALXDW010000103.1 GCA_027070385.1 Chromatiales bacterium | reverse complement strand
AGAAAAGGCTGATAAAGCAGAAGAATCTAAAGCTGCGTCAGAATAATATTATTCTGTAAAATTTAAGGGGGCTGACGCCCCCTTTTTCTGTATATACAGGTTTGAGTATATAGCATATTTATTGAGCGCAATGACTATTTGGCGTGAGTTTCAAAGAATTTAAGAGGACAATGAAAATGGCAATTACAGCAGCATTGGTTAAAGAATTACGTGAACGCTCCGGTGCGGGCATGATGGAATGTAAAAAAGCATTGGTAGAAACTGATGGTGATATTGAAGCAGCCATCGAATTGATGCGTAAATCAGGACAAGCAAAAGCGGACAAAAAAGCCGGTCGTGTTGCGGCAGAAGGTTTGATTGCAATTAAAACAAGTGATGACGGCAAGTCAGTTGCAATGGCCGAAGTGAACTGTGAAACAGACTTTGTTGCAAAAGAAGCTGCCTTTATTGAATTTGTAGATAATGTTGCTGCCCGTGTTTTAACGGATAATCCAGACAGTGTCGATGCGTTAAGTGCAATGCCTGTGACCGATGGTGGTAGTACGATTGATGAATATCGTCGTGAGTTGATTAACAAAATTGGCGAGAATATGTCGGTAAGACGTTTTGAACGTTTTGATGCAAAAGGCAAAATTTCCAGCTACAAACATGGTGTGCGTATTGCAGTTGTTGTAGATATTGAAAATGGAGATGAAGAGTTAGGGAAAGACATTGCCATGCACATTGCGGCCAGTCGTCCAAGCTGTATTTCTGAAGCTGATGTTGATCAGGCTTTGCTTGATAAAGAACGTGAAATTTTTGTTGCCCAGGCAGCTGAAAGCGGCAAACCGGAAAACATTATTGAAAAAATGGTTGAAGGACGAATCAAGAAGTTCCTGAAAGAAATTACTTTGATGGGGCAGCCTTTCGTTAAAGATCCTGACCAGACAATAGAGCAGCTGTTAAAATCAAAAGGTGCGACCATCCATCGTTTTATCCGTTTTGAAGTGGGTGAAGGGATTGAAAAGAAAGTTGAAAATTTTGCAGATGAAGTTGCTGCACAGATTGGTAGTTAATATTGAATTTTAATGTAACGATAATTATCCTTGGAATAGCATGGCGGTAAAATACAAACGAATACTTTTGAAACTCAGTGGCGAAGCGTTAATGGGGGAGCAGGATTTTGGTATTGATCCCAAAGTTCTCGATCGTGTTGGTGCTGAGACTAAAGAGCTGATTGATAACAACATTGAAGTTGCGTTAGTCATTGGCGGTGGCAATATTTTCAGAGGTATGAGTTTGGCCGCATCCGGTATGAACCGCACCACGGGTGACCATATGGGGATGCTGGCAACGGTCATTAATGCGTTGGCATTGCAGGATGCGATTGAACACCAAGGGTTACAGGTTCGGGTGATGTCAGCACTGGCTATTAACCAGGTTTGTGAAGATTATATTCGTCGTCGTGCAGTTCGTCATCTTGAAAAAGGGCGTGTTGTTATTTTTGCTGCCGGCACCGGTAATCCTTTTTTTACAACGGATACGGCTGCCAGTTTACGCGGTACTGAAATTGATGCTGACATTGTATTAAAAGGTACTCGTGTTGATGGTATTTATACTGCCGATCCGGAAAAAGATCCCACTGCCACAATGTATGAAAAACTGGGTTATGATCAGGTTATCGAACAGAAACTGGCGGTTATGGATACGACTGCAATGGTTTTGTGTCGTGACAATAAAATCCCGATTCGTGTTTTTAATATGAATAAACCGGGGTTAATGTTAAAAATAGCTCTAGGTGAATCATTTGGAACCCTGGTGGAATAAAATCAGATTGAATAATTAAACGCTTTTAAAGCACAGGTGTGTAATGTTAGATGAATTAAAAAAAGATGCCGATACACGGATGGGTAAAAGTGTAGAATCACTTAAAGGTGAGTTAACAAAAATACGCACAGGTCGGGCACATCCGAGTCTTTTGGAGCACGTTATGGTGGATTATTATGGTGCTCCAACGCCCTTAAATCAGGTTGCATCGATTTCTATTGCCGATTCCAGAATGCTGAATGTTGCTGCCTTTGACAAAAGTATGGTGCAAGCGGTTGAAAAAGCAATTATCACTTCAGATTTAGGTTTAAACCCGTCATCAGCCGGTGATGTGATTCGGGTACCCTTACCACCCCTTACGGAAGAGCGTCGCAAAGATTTGATTAAGGTTGTGCGTCAGGAAGGTGAGCAGGCAAAAGTTGCTGTGCGTAACATTCGTCGTGATGTACTGGGTGATGTGAAATCCCTGGTAAAAGAAAAAGAAGCCACTGAAGATGATGAAAGA
>JALXDW010000102.1 GCA_027070385.1 Chromatiales bacterium | reverse complement strand
CAGTTATTAAAAGTATCGCATGATCGGCTGGAAAACAAACTGGCATCCGGCACAACCAGTTTACGTGATGCTCTGGTTAGCATGAAACTGAAAGCAAATGACGTCACGGATAAATCAAAAATACTGAATAAAATATCGGCCGATATTTTAACCTTGCTGGCCGATTACTCTTACGTTCAAAATGCCAATATTTATCAACTGCAAGCAGGCAAGCTGATTGATACAAAACCAGTGGCAACGCTGGGGAAAGAAGTCGAGATTGATGCTGATAACCCGATGATAACAAAAACCATTGAAACGGGTCGTCTGGTGAGTATTAACAGTAGCCTGCTCAAAGAAAATGACAAACACCCCGGCGATCATCGTTTACTGGCAGCCGTTCCAATATCAGATATTAGTGGCCACATATGGGCGATAGTCGTGATTAATGAAATGCCTTTTGTATCGTTTCATCATGAAAATTTGCAATTAATAGCTGTATTATGCGGGCACATTGGCGACCAGATTGCACATGCAGAAAACCGTTATTCATTTGACAGTACCGAAACCGCTCTGTTCCCACGCTTACTTGAACGAACGGTATTCGATAAAAAATATTTCGATATCGAAAGTCTTTTATTGGTACTGGTTTTACCAGCCGATGAATCGCTTTCACGGACGCTAGAAACTATTTTAATGGGACAAATGCGAGGCCTCGATCAAGCCTGGATAAGAAAAAATACAGATAACCATAGCGTTGTCTTTTTATTAATGCCGCTAACAAACATTACCGAGTTTGATGGCTACAAAAATCGTATATCCCAATTATTTAAAGAACGACTCGGCAAATCATGGAATGAGATGAATATTGAAACCCATATCAGGGAACTCACCGGAAAAGAAAAAACCAGCGAACTTCTTGATGCCTTATATAAAACAACACACATTGAACAGTAAAAAGTCAAATTTGGTGCTGGCGATTTTGCTGGAGATTCTGGCAGGGTATTTTCTTGAATCCACAAAAACCGGGGATTGGTTCTTTTTTCGTTTTTTATTCATACATGCAGCTGCCAGTTATTTTTTTTCACGTGCTTTGATCCAGTATTTACCTCAAAAGTACAGCTTTGAAAAAGATAAATTAATTTTCTTTTTCTTTTGTATCTGCTTTTTTGTTCCCTTCATTGGTGTACTGGGTTTATATATAGCATGGAATGCCGGCTTATACTGGCCTAGAACATCAGCCATTGATTTTTATAATATTACTGAAGAACCCCCCTTACCCTTTAAACCACTTTCCATTAATGAGTCCAATCATTACGGTCAGGCAGGTCTACCCGGTATTGTGAAAAATGCATCCAACGCCCAAAAACGTCTAAAAGCTATTATGGCAACACGTCAGCTGGATGATCGTGATGCCATTCCAATACTACGAATTGCACTTAAAGATCCGGTTGATGAAGTCCGCTTACTGGCCTATTCAATGCTTGATGCCAAAGAACAGAAAATAAATACCGGAATACAAAAAATTGAAAAAGAATTACCCGGCAGCCCAGAAGCTTCCAAGGCCGGATTATATAAGGAATTGGCTCATTATTACTGGGAACTGTCCTATTTGGGATTAGCACAAGGTGATGTAAAAATTCTGGTATTAAACCAAGCTCACAAGTATCTTGAGCTTGCACTAAAACAGGCCCCTAATGACGCCGGTAGCTGTTTTGAAATGGGTCGTGTGTTATTACGTTTGAATCGGCTTAAAGAAGCACAACATTACCTTACACAAGCCATGACGCTCGGTATCTCAACAAGCGATGTACTGCCTTATCTTGCTGAGGTGGCCTTTAATCGGGCCGACTATCAACAAGTTCAAACACTACTGGAGAAATTACCGGAACAAAGTAGAAAAAATTCTTCATTGAGTCATCTTATCAATTTCTGGTTGGCTGCATGAAACAGTGGCATACCATCGTCAATAGTCAACAAGCTGCAGATATTGCTCTTTTGCTAGAGGGAACTTTTCCCTTTGTCAGTGGTGGTGTTTCAAGCTGGGTTAATCAGATTATTCTTGGTATGCCGGAATATAATTTTAGCCTGATTTTTCTGGGCGGCAATCGTGATTCCTATGATGGCTATAAATACCCCTGCCCGGAAAATGTTGTACACCTTGAATGTCATTACCTGATGGAATCCTGGAGCGACAATACTGCAAAATCCGTTAAAGGTAATCCAGATATTTTCAAACAAGTCGATATTATGCATCGATGCCTGCGTTCAACCGACCAGGCTTTTGATGAGAAAGCACTCGATACTGTAATTAATGCATTAGGGCATACAGACA
>JALXDW010000101.1 GCA_027070385.1 Chromatiales bacterium | reverse complement strand
CTGGCCACCAGTGTTGCGATTGAGTGAACATCATCAATGGTTTTAAAGTTAAAAGTGGCTTCTTCCAACAAATGCATGGAAGAAGCATTTCCTTGAAGAACCTTCTGTAAGTCTTTGTATATATGAAGATTTCTGTGGCAGTTTCTAATCACATTTGAAAACTGCTCTTCATTAAAGGGCTTGGTTAAATAATAAAAGGCTCCCGCTTCAATGCCTTCAACAACATCTTCCTTTCGTGCCCGAGCAGACTGCATCACAACCGGAATATGCTTAAAGGTGGCTTGTGCCTGCATTTTCTTTAGAACGTCAATGCCGCTCATCTGAGGCATCATATTATCCAGAATGACAATATCGTAGTAATTGTGGGGGTTATCGTTCAGCATTTGCCACGCAACCATGCCATCATACGCTGTTTCAATCTCGCAGGAATTCGACATGTAGTGAAGATATTCGGAAATAATATCTAAATTCAGATCATCGTCATCAGCAACCAAATAACGAACCTTTTCATCCATAAATTTGAACCCATTTATCTCTAGTGTATATATTTGTTTAATCACCGCTATCAGAGTTAACATGCAAGTTCTGATCAATACTGCGCTTGGTACTTAGTGCTTGCGGCTTATGTACAGTTTAGTCGATTTGGGTTGTGGTATTTTGTGAAATATTACCATTGCGATAAAAATCAGCATTATTTGTTATATTACTCATTACTAATGTATTGATGCCTTGGATAATACCTGATATAATTACTCAGGTATTGCACATAATTTTAGGAGCTCAATCAAATGCAAGCAGAAGTAAATGGCAAAATCATCAAACTAAGTGAAGCAGGTTGGTTAGAAAACCTCGACGAATGGAGCGAAGAGCTTGCAAAGCAAATCGCAATTAATGAAAAAATTGATGAATTAACAGAAGAACACTGGAACATTATAAACCTGGCCCGTGAATATTTTGCAGAAAACGGTGCGGTATGTGAACCCCGTAATTTTTCTAAATTAATGAAAGAAAAATACGGTAAGGATAAAAGTAGCCAGAAATATATCTATTCCTTATTTCCAACCGGCTTGATCAAGTGCGCAAATAAAATTGCCGGTTTGCCTCGTCCAAAAGGTTGCAGCTAAAATTTAATCGTAAGGTAACAAAATAAAAAAGGTTCGTTTGAACCTTTTTTCATTTATGTGCTGTCTAATTTGAAAATATTGACCCCAAGGAGGTTTTTAATGAAACCCGTCAATCCCTTTGTAACGATCAGTAGCCTGGCTTTGTTATTGGCACTACCCGCTATAACAAGCGCACAGGAAACAGCTAAAAAGCTGCATGATTCCAAATGACTCGCTTGCCATTCACCTCATGTTTATACTCGAAGTGATCGAAAGGTAACCTCCTTTAATGCTCTGTCACAACGTGTCAATATGTGTGTAAAAGGTGGAGCAAGAGCCGACTGGAATAACAAACAAATTAACAGCGTGACCGACTATTTGAATCGTCATTTTTACAAGTTCAAAACCGGGCAGTAAAACTAACCGGCTATCAGTGAAGCCTGAACACAACGAAGCAAGTGATAATCAAAAGCGCCATCAAGTGCTTCATAGACCGGTTTTAATTTTCGGTCTTCGTCACTGTACATTGAAAATGCATTTTTTATTATCCTCATGTCTTTTTCACTGATATCCACAACCTGTTCCAATTTAATATCACCCAATTCAATGGCCCGGGCTAAATGTTGATAAATCGTGGCTGGTTTTAAATTACGTTGTTGCGCAATCGTATCGACCTCGCTACCACTGCGCAATAATTGCACGGTTTCATCAACCGTATCGGTTAAAGAATGTGAAGTTATATCGAGATTATGTTCTTTAATAATGGCTATAAAATTATCACCATAAGCATTCAGTTTCTTTTCACCGACACCGGTTATTTTTGCAAACTGTTGCCGGGTTTGAGGTTGCCGTTCAACCATTTCCATTAATGCTGCATCATGAAAAATAACATAAGGTGGCACGCCTCTTTGGTCGGCTAACTGTTTACGACAAGCCCTGAGTGCTTCCCACAATATATTATCCACGTCATTGTTATTGTTATTGTATTTGACTTTACGACCCCGACGCTGTGTTTGTTCCTGTTTATTTTCCTTACGCAGCATCAGTGTTTTTTCTGCACGCAATATTGACCAACATTGCTCGGTCAATACTAAATTACCAAAACCCTCCATATCAACGGCAAGCAAATCTCTGGCAATAAGTTGCCTGAAAATACTGCGCCATTGTTTTGTATCCAGTTCCTGACCAATGCCATAAACACTTAGTTTGTCGTGCCCAAATTGTTTTATACGTGCATGTTGCTTTGCCAATAAAACATCAATTAAATAATTAACACCAAAACGTTGGTTGGTTTTATATACACATGACAAGGCCTTTTGTGCAACAACGGTTGCGTCCCATGTTTCAACGGGTGTTATGCAGGTATCGCAGTTGCCACATGGTTTTTCCAGATAATCGGAAAAATATTTTAACAATGCCTGTCGTCGACATGTTGTGAGTTCACAAAAACCCAGCATAGACTGTAATTTATGGTGCTCTATGCGTTTATGTGCTTCATCTGCATCGGAAGATTCCATCATTTTCTTTAATGTAATAACATCCTGTAAACCATACATCATCCAGGCATTGGCCGGTTCACCATCCCGCCCTGCCCGTCCGGTTTCCTGGTAATAGGCTTCAATGCTTTTAGGTAAGTTCAGGTGGGCAACGAATCGGACATCCGGTTTATCAATACCCATTCCAAAAGCAATCGTGGCAACAATGATAATACCGTCTTCGGTTAAAAAACGTCGCTGGTTTGTTTGTCGAATCTCAACGGATAACCCGGCATGATAGGGCAATGCCGTCAATCCCTTTGTATTGAGCCATTCTGCTATTTGTTCTGTTTTTTTTCTGGATAAACAATAGACTATACCCGCATCTTGTTCATGTTCATTGATAATAAAACGGTATAACTGTTCACGTGCATTACCTTGTGACTGTGAAATACGGTAACAAATATTCGGTCTGTCAAAACTGGAAATATAAAGTTTTGCTTCATTCAGATTGAGACGTTGAATAATTTCACGCCGTGTGGGTTCATCAGCCGTTGCAGTTAAGGCAATACGTGGCACATCGGGAAAACGCTGATGCAAAACGGACAACTGAATATATTCCGGACGAAAGTCATGCCCCCATTGTGAAACACAATGTGCTTCATCAATAGCAAACAGTGCTAATGATGAACGTTCCAACAAATTCAGAAACCGTTCTGTCATTAGTCGCTCAGGTGCAACGTAAACCAAATCCAGTTCTGCATGTAATAACTGTTGCTCGACTTTATTTGCACTTGCAGTATCAAGTGTTGAATTTAAAAATGCGGCCCGTACTCCCAGTTGCTGCAAAGCAACCACTTGATCCTGCATTAGAGCAATCAACGGTGATACAACGATAGCCACACCTTCTCTTATAATGGCCGGTATTTGATAGCATAAGGATTTACCACCACCGGTCGGCATTAGAACAACAGCATCATTCCCCTGTATGAGTTGCTGAATGATATCCTGCTGCTGATAGCGAAATTCAGAATAGCCAAAAATGCTGTTTAAAATACCAAGTGCTTTATCATCCATGCGCTCGTCGTTCAACATTGTTCCCATGGCAAACCAGCAAATCGCCACCCGCCCCGGGTGCTACGGTGATGATGTTCGTCCAGTTCGCCTTCAAAACCATCGGCAATATTGTAAACCTGTTTTAACCCTTCGGAAATTAATAACTTGCCAGCTTCAAGAGAACGTTTGCCACTTCGGCAAATCAGGATAATTGGTACATCATTATTATCTAAACTGGAAACACCACCCAAAATCAGCTGGCGTATATCACGCAAAAAATGTGGGTTGATCTCCCACTCCGGTTCATCAATCCATGGAATATGTACTGCACCGACTGGATGACCAATGAATAAAAATTCCATATGTGAACGTACATCAATTAACAATGAACCGGGCTTTTGTTGCAGTTCATATGCCTGTTGTGGTGTCATTGTAATAACAGCTGCCATCATTGATTCCTCTGGTTCATTGCCAGAGCTTAATGCTTTTATACTCATATTTCGAGTAGCATTAAAATTTAATTCAAAGACTAAGCACTATAACAGCTCACTTTATGTTATAATCATGATTCAATATCAGGTGCACGTCGGTCTGCACCCCGTTATCTTCGGTTATTTACCCCGAAATACATACACTGTTTCCGCCTGGACCGTTCCAAGTCATGCTTTGGAGAGGCTGATCCCATATTGTTCTGGAGAACATACTACATGTCATTTGAATCCCTCGGTTTAAGAGCCGAATTACTTCGTGCTGTATCCGAAAAAGGTTATAGCAAGCCCACCCCCATACAAAAACAGGCCATTCCGATTATATTGGAAGGCCGTGACCTGATGGGTGGAGCACAAACAGGCACCGGTAAAACAGCCGGTTTTACTTTGCCAGTGCTGGAACGTTTAATGCAAACCGGCAAACCCAGCAAAGGGCGCCGTCCAATTCGCGCTCTGGTTTTAACGCCAACACGTGAGCTTGCCGCCCAGGTTCATGAAAGCGTACAAATGTATGGTCGATATTTACCCTTAAAATCGACCGTGGTTTTTGGGGGTGTCAGCATTAATCCTCAAAAAATGAAACTTATCAAAGGTGTCGATATATTAGTCGCAACCCCCGGTCGGCTACTGGATCATGTGAGCCAGAACTCTGTCAACCTGTCTAAAATTGACATATTAGTGCTCGATGAAGCCGATCGTATGCTTGATATGGGATTTATCCGGGATATTCGAAAAATACTTGAATTACTGCCCCAGCAGAAACAAACATTATTATTTTCGGCAACCTTCTCAACTGAAATTAAAAAGCTTGCAAATAATCTGTTACATTCTCCTGCATTGGTTGAAGTTGCCCAACGCAATACCACTTCGGAACGTGTTGACCAGGTGGTACATCCGGTTGATAAAAAACGTAAACGTGAATTACTGTCTTATCTGATTGGTTCAAATAACTGGAAGCAAGTTCTGGTCTTTACCCGTACAAAACATGGTGCAAACCGGCTCGCTGAACAGCTGATAACCGACGGGATCAGTGCTGCTGCCATTCATGGGAACAAAAGTCAGGGAGCGCGCACACGCGCACTGCAAGAGTTCAAATCCGGTAAAGTACGCGTGCTGGTTGCAACCGATATTGCAGCACGTGGGCTGGATATTAATCAATTACCTCATGTTGTCAATTTCGAATTACCGAATGTTGCTGAAGATTATGTTCACCGTATCGGACGCACCGGGCGAGCCGGCAATGAAGGTGAAGCCATGTCATTGGTTTGTGTCGACGAATTAAAATTACTCCGAGATATTGAAAAGTTGATTAAACGCGATATTCCCAAAGTCACGATTGAAAATTTTGAAGTGGATCCGTCTATTAAAGCCGAACCTATCAATAAAGGTCGTGGGCAACAACAAAAAAAGGGAGGGCGAACCAATCAACGCCCCACACGAAAAAAACGTGCTGGTACTCAACGAGCTGCATCACATGAACCACGTTCATCGAAGGGTAACAGACGTTCAAACAATAAAAAGCAGACTGTAAAATAATAAACCATGGATGTTTTGTCTCAGGCTGTTTTAGGTGCCAGTTTCTCACAATCATTTGCCAACGATAAATCAAAGCAATTCATTGCCCTGATCGTTGGTGGATTGTCAGGGATGGCACCGGATCTTGATGTCTTGATCCGTTCAGCAGATGACCCATTATTATTCCTGGAATTTCACCGGCAGTTTACTCATTCACTCTTTTTTATACCTTTTGGTGCTTTACTTTGCAGTAGTATTTTTTATCTTTTTATAAAAAATAAATTAACATTTAAGCAAATATATCTATTCTCATTTTTAGGTTTTTCAACGCATGGCTTACTCGATGCCTGCACGTCTTACGGCACGCAACTTTTTTGGCCATTTTCCAATGAGCGAGTTGCCTGGAATATTGTTTCCATTATTGATCCTCTATTTACTTTACCCTTGGTTATTCTTGTTTTAATTGCGGCATATCGAAAAAAAATTCTATATGCACGTATTGCCTTTATTTATGCCATTGTATTCTTAACAGCAGGAATCATTCAGAAACACCGTGCTGAAGAGGCCGTTCAACAAATCAGCCAACAACGTGGTCATCAGGCTGAACGTATTCGCGTTAAACCCAGTTTTGCTAACCGGCATATCTGGAAGCTTATCTATGAATATAATGGGCGATATTATGTGGATGCTGTAAAATTGTTATGGGGAGTCAAAATAATTCCCGGCACATCTATCCGGAAGCTTGATATAAAACGTGACTTTCCATTTTTATCAGCAAGAAGCCAACAGCTAAAAGATATTGAACGCTTTCGCTGGTTTTCAGATAATTTTCTCGCTGTTGACCCTGATAACCCCGCAACCATTCTGGATGTACGTTATTCCTTTTTACCCAATGAAATCAAATTAATGTGGGGAATAAGCATAGAACCACAAGATGCGCACCGCTATTCTGGAAAACATGTTAAATTTATTGTTAACACAACATTAACGCCTGAAACACGCAAAAAATTTATTGATATGTTATTTTAGAGCAGCTTACAACAGTGAGCGGTCAAAAAATTTAAACCTGTTTTTACCTTCATTTTTTGCCTTATACATTGCAATATCAGCATGTTTGACTAATGTGTTGACGTCATCGCTATCGTCAGGAAACAAACTGATACCAATACTGGCCGACACATTAAACTGTTTGTCATGCAAAATATAATCTTGCTTTGTTGCAAGTAAAATTTTATTGGCAATGGCTTCAATAGAATCTGCTCTGTCAATATCATTGATAATAATTGTAAATTCATCACCACCGATACGTGCCAATGTATCCGATTCCCTTAATACCTCTGTGACACGTTTACTGACCTGCTGTAACAATTCATCACCCACACCATGGCCAAATTCATCATTCACTTGTTTAAAACCATCCAGATCCATAAACATCACTGCAATTTTTTGGCTACTGCGTTTTGAACGTGATAATGACTGTCGCAGGCGATCATAAAACAACATGCGATTGGGCAGGTTACATAAACTGTCATAATGTGCCAGATGATATAAACGTTCATCACCTTCATTTTTAGCGGAAACATCGGAAAAAATACCGATGTAATGGCTGGTATCACCATTATCATTCAACACAGCCGTTATCGATAACCACTCAGGATAAATTTCTCCATTCTTGCGACTATTCCATACTTCCCCCTGCCAGCGTTTTTCTCGCAGCAACACATCCCACATCCGTTCATAAAAACCTTTGTCATGATTACCAGAATGCAAAATATTCGGCTTCTTTCCCAGTACTTCCTCCTTGGTGTATTGTGTGACTTTAACAAAAGCCTGATTGACATTTAATATCCAGCAATCAGCATCGGTTATCATCACGCCCTCTTCAGCATTTTCAAATACCTTACCCATTAATTTCGCAACAAGCTGAAGATTAGCCTTTATTCTGTTTTTTAATTCTGCAATCTGGGAACGTAACTCATGCGTGAGTGCTGTAAAACGATCATAATCTGCGGCTGTTATTTTTTCCTGTCGTGCGGCTTGCGCTAACAAGCCACTCCCCAGCTTTAACATTTCAGAATGAATGTCTCCTAAATTTTTAAAGGCTGGCATACTGATCAGTTCATCATCTTGTACACTCTGATACCAACGGCTGAAGTGATCATCTGTTATCAGTATTTTCTGAATCTGTTGACGTTCTGTTACCGTTTGGCAAATCAAGGCTCGATTCAGTTCAGAAAGCCATTTAACATGAAATTCGACAACCAAATCGATTTCATTCAAATAAT
>JALXDW010000100.1 GCA_027070385.1 Chromatiales bacterium | reverse complement strand
GTTATATGCATGAAATGTATCTGGGGAAAGAAAAATACCGACATTAAGTTTTAATTAATCTATACGGCCTATAATAAGAAATTATTAAGTTTGAATAAGGTTAATAACAATAATGCGTTTCTGGTTGAATCATGCCATTGCTCCTCTCGCAATTTTTATACTGATTATTTTATTTTTTAAAGTCACCAACCTGGATATCCGGATTGCCAATCTGTTTTTCAACTTTGAAGCAAAACATTGGTATTTGGGTGAGTCCTGGTGGACAGTGACTTTTATTCATAAATGGGGCCGTAACCTGATCGTTATTTTACTCCTGTTATCTCTGGTAGGGTTTGTTATCAGTTTGTTTCCCAACCGCTTTCGCCCTTACTTGTTCGTTTTTCTCTATATAACGCTGACTATTCTGTTTTCAACCGGCATTGTTGCAGCCCTCAAACATTTTTCAAATATTGACTGTCCCTGGGATCTATCACTTTATAACGGAACGGATCCTTATTTTCATTTGTTCAGCGATAAAAGTACTAAATTAACAACCGGGCGTTGTTTCCCGGGTGGCCATTCATCCGGTGGATTTTCCTTACTGTTATTTTATTTTTTATTTCGGGATTACAATAAACGCTATGCTTATATTGGTTTGGCTCTGGCAATTTTAATCGGGCTGGTTTTCAGTTTCGGACAATGGAGTCGTGGCGCACATTTTGTAACACATGACTTATGGTCAGCAATGATTTGCTGGTTTGTTGCTTTATCGCTTTATAAAATTGTATTGAAGCCGGGAATGAGGAGTCTGGCCAAATAATTATTTATTGATCTCGGTTTTTATCTGTTCAATTCGGTTACTAATACGATCTTTTAATTCTTTTTCAAGTGTTACCATGGTTTTCATCAATGTTTCACGAAGGGACTCCTCCAGATCGAGCTGCAAGTTATCCAGTGCATCGAGTAACAGATTTTTTTGAGTCAACATGGCAAGTTCCGAGTCATCTTTTTTTATCTCGGCAGAGTCTGTCTGCGCAGGGTTTGTGTCCAATTCGGCTTCATTTTCTGATAAAGTGAAAATGGAATCCAGTTCCGGAATATCCATTAAACTGTCTGATGAAGCCTCGGCTTCTACAATGTCATCAAGAATGGGGACAATTTCCTCATCCATCTCTATTTCCATGCTGCTGCTAATGCTGGCTGAACTTTTCTGGGTCTGAGTGTTTGCTAACGATATACTCTCACGCGCAGCATTCAGTTTGCCTTCACTTTGTTCAAGCAAGCCGCGAATAGATTCCAGTGTTGACATTAAATCATCCTGATCTTTCTCTATTGTTTCGCTGGGTGTTTGTTTATTTGATTTTTTGTCAGACATAATGTTTATTTAATAGTGTGAGTATTAATAATGTAACCACGATCTTTATAAAATTTATAATGTTGACGTGATCGTTCACGCTGATGTTCATTATTACTAACAATTTCAATAACGCGATTAAAGCGACTGTAAAAATCCGGGATTTCATTATCCAGATTAATCAATAAATCAAGGTTTGTTTCCGGTTCAACATTATGGCCAATCAAGACAGGGTGTAGGTGTTTGTCTGTGTCGTCCTGGTGATATATTTTATGCGGGATAAAGCTTTGTTGTTTGAAGCTCCACAAAAGTTTATCGAGTTGCTGACTATGTTCTTCTGTTTGGGTATGTATAAATGTAGACGTACGGGTCTGACATGCTTTTTCAGACAACCGGCAAGCCAGCATATTGCAAATGCCGGTGTCCGGAGATTCTGAAATATAAAAATCAATGCTTGTCATAAACTGTATGATACTACGTTTGGTTTATTAAGTACTGTGTAAGAAGCGGAACCGGCCGGCCAGTTGCACCTTTACGGGCACCACTGTGCCAGGCAACCCCGGCAATATCAATGTGCGCCCATTTGTATTTTTTGGTGAAACGGGCCAGAAAGCAGGCTGCCGTTATGGTTCCTGCTTCACGGCCACCAATATTGGCCATATCCGCAAAATTACTTTTGAGCTGATCCTGATAGTCTTCCCACAACGGCATTTGCCAGGTTCGGTCGCCACTACTCGTTCCTGCTTTCAACAAATCCTGGGTAAGTTTGTCGTTATTGCTTAATACGGCACTGCAATGGCTGCCCAGTGCAATCACACAGGCACCGGTTAAGGTGGCAGTGTCAATGACTGTTTTAGGGCTAAATTTTTCTGCATAGGTGAGTGCATCACATAAAATCAAACGGCCTTCTGCATCGGTATTGAGAATTTCAATGGTTTGTCCCGACATGCTGGTGACGATATCCCCGGGTTTACTGGCTGCACCATCAGGCATA
>JALXDW010000099.1 GCA_027070385.1 Chromatiales bacterium | reverse complement strand
GCTGTAGGTAATCGCCTCATAAAAACCACGATCCACTAATGTCTGCCGTACCTGAGCCATGCCCACCTGCGCTTCGGCAACCGGACTCATTTTGATGATAGATGCAGGCCGCGTTTGCGGGATGTTGTCATAACCGTAGATTCGCCCTATTTCTTCAATTAAATCTTCTTCGATTTCAATATCAAATCGTGCTGCCGGTGGTGTCACTTTCCAGCCATCACCGCTGGTTTCAACATGCATACCCAAATTTAACAGGCAGGATTCCACAAAAGCGGCTTCAAACGATACCCCAAGTACGCGTGACAAGCGTTCCAGACGCAATGTAACCGCTTCACGCTTTGGTAAGTGTTGCTTGGAAATGAATTCACACACAGGTCCCGCTTCTCCACCAACAATTTCCAACAACAATGCCGTTGCCCGTTCGATGGCATCCACCTGTAGTTCAAATGACACACCGCGTTCAAAGCGGTGTGAAGAATCGGTGTGTAAACCGTAGCTGCGTGCCTGACCGGCCAATTTGTTCGGTGTAAAAAATGCACTTTCTAAAAATATATGTTTTGTATCATCAGAAACGGCAGTGCCAGCTCCCCCCATAATCCCGGCAACGGCAATCGGTCCACTATCATCGGTAATTAACAAACTACCTTCGGTTAATTTTAACTGCTGGCCATCCAATAATTCGATTTCTTCTTTGGGCTTTGCTTGCCGAACAATGATTTCCTTATTGAGCTTATCCAAATCAAAAGCATGCATTGGCTGACCCAGCTCCAACAATACATAGTTGGTCACATCCACCAATGGGCCCAAGCTACGATGACCACTGCGACGCAATTTTTCCTGCATCCACAGCGGGGTTGTTGCGGTGGGGTTAACATTTTTTATCACTCGCCCGACATAATGAGGACAATCTTGTTCTGCTTTGACCGTCACTTTGAAAGTGTCTTTCAGCGTTGCGATTACCGGTTTACATTCCGGTTCTGTCAGCGTTATATCATTTAATACCGCCACTTCTCGCGCAATACCGGCAATACTGAGGCAATCACCACGATTAGGCGTTAAATCCAGTTCAATACTGACATCATCTAATTGAAGGTAATCTTCAATCGGTGTTCCAGTAGGAGCCTCTGCAGGCAGTTCCATCAAGCCTTCGGCCTGATCTTCCAACCCCAACTCTTTGGTCGAACACAGCATGCCATGCGAGGCAACACCACGTAATTTGGATTTTTTTATTTTAAAGTCACCGGGTAATTTTGCCCCCACCAGCGCGGTAGGAACCTTTAAACCCACGCGAACATTGGCAGCACCACAAACAATCTGCAAAGGTTGATCTTCACCTACATTCACTTTACAAACATTTAACTTGTCCGCATCCGGGTGTTTGGTCACATCCAGTACTTCACCGACCACCACCTTTGTAAACTTACCCGCCACCGGTTCACAACCGTCTACTTCCAAACCGGCCATGGTGAGCTGTTCTTGCAAAGTGGCTGTATCAATATCAGGGTTAACCCATTCACGCAACCATTGTTCACTAAATTTCATTTTTAAACCTTATAATAAAAATTTCACCACGGAAGATACGAAGGTGGATATAAAACTCAAATTGCCATCATTTTCTCGACCGGCATCAGGATGAATAACAATAGCATCCCCTTCCAATATTCTTGTTCTGCTTACTTAAACTGTTTCAAAAACCGTACATCATTTTCATAAAACAAGCGTAAATCATTCACGCCATAACGTAACATCGCCAAACGCTCAACCCCCATACCAAAAGCAAGCCCGGTATATTTTTCAGTGTCGTATTTAACCGATTTAAAAACATTCGGATGTACCATGCCGCAGCCTAATACCTCCAGCCAACCGGTATGACTGCACACCCGGCAACCTTCACCACTGCACATGACACATTGAATGTCTGCTTCAGCTGATGGCTCGGTAAATGGAAAATAAGACGGTCGAAAGCGCACTTCCAAATCTTCACGTTCAAAGAACAGTTGCAAGAAATCGATTAATAATGCTTTTAAGTCTGAAAACGTCACCTTCTCGTCAACCACCAACCCTTCTACTTGGTGAAACATTGGGGTATGAGTGATATCAGAATCACAACGGTATACACGCCCTGGCGCAATCACCCGAATAGGCGGAGTAGTTTGTTCCATAGTACGAATTTGAACCGGTGAGGTATGCGTCCGTAAAACCGTTTTATCGTTAAAATAAAACGTGTCATGCATCGCTCTTGCCGGGTGCGATTCGGGAATATTGAGAGCTTCAAAATTATGGTAATCGTCCTCAATTTCCGGACCAATAGCACTGCTAAAGCCCATTTGAGCAAATAATTTTTCAATACGCTGCATGGTACGGGTTACCGGATGCAAGCCACCGGCTGGAACCGTACGTCCAGGTAAAGTCACATCCACTTTTTCAGAAGAAAGTTTTTCGTTTAAAAGAGCCGTTTCCAGTTCTGTTTTTTTATCTTCCAGCTGCTTCTGAATTTGCTGCTTGGCCTGGTTTATCATCTGCCCGGCTTTGGGACGTTCTTCAGCGGACAGTGAACCAAGTTGTTTCATCCATGCGGTGATTTCACCTTTTTTACCTAAATATTGCACTCGAATGTCATCAAGTGCTTTTACATCGGTCACAGATGCAATGGCATCGGTCGCATTGCTGATCAGTTTATCAAGTTCTGCTTGCACGTTTGGGCTTCTTTTATTAATTTTAAATACAAAAAAGGGAGGCTTTGTTAAAGCCTCCCTTTTAGAGTCTGCTTATGCATTCTTAATCAATACGGCAGCGGTTCAACTGACCCGACACCATGATTAAGGCAGCTGCAGTAGTTACAGATTGGCTTTAGCTTGTTCTGCAATGGCTGCAAAAGCGGCTGCATCAAAAACAGCAATGTCCGCCAGCACTTTACGATCAATTTCAATCGCGCCTTTCTTTAAACCATTAATGAAACGGCTATAAGTCAAACCATTCAAGCGAGCCGCTGCATTAATACGAGCAATCCATAAAGCACGGAATTGACGTTTACGCTGGCGACGATCCCGGTAAGCATACTGGCCGGCTTTGGTTACTGCCTGCTTGGCTACTCGAAATACATTTTTACGACGGCCTTTATAGCCTTTCGCTTGTTCCAGAATTTTTTTATGACGCGCATGAGCGGTCACACCACGTTTTACTCTAGGCATATTCCTTAACTCCCTTAACTATACGGTAACATTTGACGTACAGAGGCTGTATCGGCTGCATTTACTTGCAGGATACTGCGTAGCTGACGCTTACGCTTGGTACTCTTCTTGGTAAGGATATGTCTTTTATGAGACTGGGCACGCTTGAATCCGCCTGAAGCTGTCCGCTTGAAACGTTTTGCCGCGCCACTATTACTTTTAATCTTTGGCATCGTTAGATACTCCGCATTCTTTAAAGTTTAAATTATGTAACTAAAAAGTATTTTTAGTTACTTCTTTTTGGGAGACAGAACCATCACCATTTGTCGACCTTCCATTCGTGGAAATTGTTCGACGGTGCCGAGTTCTTCCAGATCTGCCTGCACTCGTTTTAATAACTTCATGCCCAGATCCTGGTGAGCCATTTCGCGACCACGAAAACGTAAAGTCACTTTAGCCCGATCTCCATTGCTAAGGAAACGTATCAGGTTGCGTAGTTTTACCTGATAATCCCCTTCTTCGGTTCCGGGACGGAATTTAACTTCCTTTACCTGAACCTGTTTTTGCTTCTTCTTTGCCGCATGTTTGCGCTTATTTTCTTCAAATAAGAACTTACCATAATCCATTACGCGACAAACTGGTGGTTTGGCATCGGGAGAAACTTCCACTAAATCCAGCTCTTTCTCTTCGGCAAGCCTGAGTGCTTCAGCGATAGGTAAGATACCCGCTTGTTCTCCCTCATCATCAATAACCCGTACCTCAGGTACTCGAATATCCTCATTGATGCGTGTTGTCTTTGTTGCGATACCTTATTCCTCCAAATGACCACGGCCGCAAGACACGATTTTTACGGCTAAATCGTGTCCTCGGCCACAGCGTGATTGTGTATTCCCTCTATCAGTGATGAATAATCAATAATATAGAGTCTTACTGTTCTGTATGTGCGCGGATTTTAAAGCTTATTTCCGTATTTCTCAAGCAGGAATTAGGTATTTACGCATGTTTTTTTCAGTTCATACCCTTAGATTGAATATCCTCTATTTTAGGGCTATCCAGCCATTGAACGCACTCCTTCTCTCAACACTGTATTTTGCGAAAAAGATGGTTCCGCACAAAATGAGGCCCTGATAATAGTCTCGCCCGCCACATTACATTGATATTTATGTAAAATATACCTGGTTAAACAGCCAATTAGCTAACAGCAAAAGATACTCCGGGGTCGCACCATATCATGCTATGATGGTGTTCATTATATTTGGAATTCGGTGTATTACCTAAATATGCACTTAGCAAGAATTACTGATACAGCTCAATTTAATCAACTCCAAGAGCAATGGAACCAGCTTTTATTATCCGGGGATTCATACCCATTACCTTTAACACACGAGTGGGTGAGTGCCTGGTGGAAAGAATTTGCTAACAATCGCAGCCTCTGTATTTTCTGTGTCTATGACGGCTCAACGCTGATTGCAATCGCCCCATTTTATAAAGAAAAAAGCCACTACCGCGGGATTCCCGTACAACAACTGCACTTATTGACCGATGGGCACTCCCCTTACAGTGATGTCATTTACAATGCAGCATTATCATCCAGCCAGGTAAATCAGGTACTTCGTTTGATTATTCAGCAAAGTGATAGTGATTTGCTCATTTTTTCCAAACTTCCAGAAACCAGCCCAACCTTTAAAAGCTTAATGCGTTCAAACGAAGCACACCAATACAATATCGTCACAAAACAAAATTTAAAAACGCCCAGTATTAAAATATCAGGGGATTGGGATACATTCTTTAAACAACGAACACGAAAATTCAGGAAAAGTATTAACAACAAGTTAAATCGCTTTAAAAAACAACCTGATTTCAATATTGAATGTGTCAATGTATCTTCCGTGACACATCCTGTGCTTAATGAAATTATTGAAATTTCAAAAAGAAGCTGGAAAGCCAGCATCAAAAGTGACCTTGGTTCTGATATTGCCGGGCGACAATTTTTGCTTGACCTTGTAGAAATTTTTGGCAAAAAAAACTGTGTCAATATATGGATATTAAGAAATAAAAATTTACCCGTTGCTTACGAATTTCACATTACATTCGACAAGATTGTATACCCTATCAGGGCAGATTATGCTGACGACTTTAAAAAACATTCTCCGGGTTCCATTCTTGAATATACAGTCCTAAAACATCTTTTTGATGAACATGTTATAGCAGAATATTACACTTGTGCGGATAACTACTGGTATCTGAATAACTGGTCCAATAACCATCGGGAACATTATACTGTCGAAGTATTCAAATCCAATATAAAAGCACATTCATTGCATTTTCTTGAAAAACACCTGATTCCGATCGCACGTTATATAAAAAACAAGTTACCGCTTAAAAAAGCATCCAACAACATAACTCATACAAAACTGGACTACATCAATAACGATAACAACTAAAATGAATATTACAGATATAAAAACAGATTCTATAAAACGTATCCATTCTGCATCACCGGAAGAAGTGAGAAATCTGTTATTGGAATCCCGACAACCACTTATTTTTTCCGGGCTCAATACAGATTTTGAGTTCCTGAAAAAATGGAATCTTGAATTTTTTTCACAACTAGACACCAAAGTACCTGTACAGAAACCGGAACCTGATGGTGTTAATTATTTTGTTAATTATCAACAAATGCATCTGTCTGAATTTGTCAATAAAATCAATGATGGAGAAAACCTGTATATTGGTGCGCGAGAAATCATGACGGCAAAAGGAAGCAGAAGTGATAAAGACGGTCTGGGGAAGCTGGCCTCGCAACTTAAAATCCCGTCATGGATTGATAAAAACAATATTTATTCTTCCAATTTATGGATTGGAGCAGGTAGAAATCACACACTTTTACATTATGACCCATGGAACAGTATCTTAATGTTAGCCGAAGGGAAAAAAGAATTTATCGTTATACCGGACACATATACCAGTAAACTTTATCCTTACAGTGCATTTAACTTTAAAGCATTAACTGAAGGACGCGTCCTTCACAGCCGGATTAGCCCGCTTAATGTGGAAAAACGGTTTCAATCCAGGTTTAGTACCGTTAAAGGGCTTTCAGGAACAATATCTGCTGGTGAAATGATTTTTATTCCTGCCGGCTTTTGGCATTATGTCAAATCGACTAATACAAATATCGGAATCAATTTTTTTGTTCATGTTCGGGATCCAGCATTACACAAAAAAGAACCACTGCGTACTTACTGGATTAAAGACAAGATCACATTAGTTCCTGTCCGTCTGTACATGCAATTCAAATATATAGTATTCAAAGCTATTCGCTTCTTTATACCCAAAAAAAATACGACAGCAACATGAGTATTTACGGCTAAAAATAATGTAAAACTGAACAGGCAGGCACATAAAATGTTTGAATATACAATTAGCAATCTAAAGCGTGGAATAAAAAAATCCTATTGTTCCTACACCTACACACCAACTGATGCAATCATATTCCTTACTTATCGCTGCACCAGTCGCTGCAAGGCATGCAACATATGGCAAAGACCTGTAAAAATAGAAGACGAACTGACCTGGGAAGACTGGCAACCCATACTTGAAAATCTTGCAGAAAATAAAGTTGAAAGTGTCGAGATGTTTGGCGGTGATGCATTGTTACGCAAAGATTTGTTGATAAAAATGATTCAGTTTTGCCATAGCCATGGAATGCAAACCTATTTCCCGACAAATTCAAGTAGCTTGAAAAAATCAACAGTAAAAGAGCTTGTAGATGCAGGTTTAAGCACCATTTATTTTTCTCTGGATGAGGTACCTGAAATTGGTGAATCTGTACGAGGTATAAAAAGACACTTTGACCGTACAACAAAAAGTATTCAATTATTTAAAGAAGCCCGAGGCGCAACAGGCAAACTGAATATATCCTGTATCACCACAGTTTCATCACTCAATTACAAGCATCTGGAAGCATTGGCAGATTATGCATATGAAGCAGGCGCAGATGAATATTTAATAAGAGGAATCAGTGAGTTCACAACAGATGCTGTTGCTAATTCTGCCGTCAACAAAATAAAACCTGAACCTTATTTTATGCCAACAGACAACAAATCACATGGCTATAGCCGTGAACAGGCAATAGAATTACTTGCCATACTAAAAAAGATAAAAGCAAATAAAAAACGTTACAATGAAATGGCCGTCAGCATGGAAAATATGGAAAACCTGACTATTCAGAATCTCACTTCATTAACATACCCAAAACAAACCTGCTTGTTCGCAACCACTCAGGTGGTTATATCACCTTATGGTAATGTCCTGCCATGTCTCTATTATAAAGATTACCACCTGGGAAATATTAAAGAAAAGAATCTGGCTGACATATGGGGCAATATAAAACACCGCCAGTTTGGTAAAGCTCAACAAAATAACCAGATTCCTTTATGTGATCACTGCAGTATTAAATTTTACCATAAACCGCTTATACCTACTCTCAAAGATCTGACTCAAAATGCTTTCAGTAAAATTATTGGGTTATAGTTATTTAATTGATTAAGGCTCTAAAAAATGGATGATTTTAATATTGTAATACTGGTTAGCTCTGATAAATCAGATTTATATTTTGCCAACCAGTTAATGCAAAGATTCAACATTTCCACTGTCGTCATTGAACATCAATATGAACGCTCTCAATCTACCTCCAAAATAAAAAAAATTTCTCAGCTCATTCTTCGTCCACACAAACTTATTAAAAGGATAA
>JALXDW010000098.1 GCA_027070385.1 Chromatiales bacterium | reverse complement strand
GCAGTAATGGGTGAAGTGGGTAAATACCCACTTCACCCATTACTGCCGGGGCGACAACAACTTCGGCAACGCCTGAAAAAATTTCATGCTCTGCGCTTACGATATCTAAATGCATTGTCATAGCCATGCTTAATTACCTCAGTAATTCTTAATTAAAGCGTTTTCGCTTTTTCGACAACTTCTTCGATACCACCGACCATATAGAATGCTTGCTCCGGTAAGTCATCGTATTTACCTTCGCTGATTTCCTTAAAGGCACGAATGGTGTCTTTAACCGTTACATATTTACCCGGTGCACCGGTGAATACTTCTGCAACGAAGAAAGGTTGTGACAAGAAACGTTGCATTTTACGGGCACGTGTTACAACCAGCTTATCTTCTTCAGATAATTCGTCCATACCCAGAATCGCAATAATATCTTTTAATTCTTTATAACGTTGTAGTGTCCCTTGAACTGCACGGGCAACATTATAGTGTTCTTCACCGATAACCAGTGGATCAAGTACACGTGATGTTGAATCAAGTGGATCTACCGCCGGGTAAATACCCAGTTCTGCAATTTGACGCGAAAGCACCAGAGTCGCATCTAAGTGAGAGAAGGTTGTTGCGGGTGATGGATCGGTTAAATCATCCGCAGGAACATATACGGCCTGGAACGAGGTGATCGAACCGGTCTTGGTTGATGTAATACGTTCCTGAAGTACACCCATTTCTTCCGCAAGTGTTGGCTGGTAACCTACCGCAGATGGCATACGACCCAACAGTGCCGATACTTCGGTACCTGCTAATGTGTAACGGTAAATGTTATCAATAAACATCAATACGTCACGACCTTCATCACGGAAATATTCCGCCATGGTTAAACCGGTTAGTGCAACACGCAGTCTGTTTCCTGGTGGCTCATTCATTTGACCGTAAACCAGTGCTACTTTATCGAGTACGCCGCCTTCTTCCATTTCATAGTAGAAGTCGTTACCTTCACGAGTTCGTTCACCAACACCGGCAAATACAGAGAAACCACTGTGCTCTACCGCAATATTACGAATAAGCTCCATCAGTGTTACGGTTTTACCAACACCCGCACCACCAAACAAACCAATTTTACCACCTTTGGCAATTGGCATAATCAGGTCAATTACTTTTACGCCTGTTTCCAGAATTTCAAGGCTTGCAGCCTGTTCGTCGTAAGCCGGTGGCTTACGATGAATCGGCATAGTTGATTCATTGCCAATAGGACCCGCGCCGTCAACCGGGTTACCCAGCACGTCCATAATACGTCCCAGTGTTTTTTGTCCAACCGGTACATTGATTGGCGCACCTGTATTCACCACTTCAAGTGAACGCTTCACACCATCGGTTGTTCCCATTGCAATCGTACGAACAATACCGTCACCCAGTTGTTGCTGTACTTCCAAAGTAAGGCCGACAGACTCTACTTTTAAAGCATCATAAATTTTAGGAAGTGCATCACGTGGGAATTCCACGTCAACTACCGCACCAATAATTTGGACAATTTTTCCAGAACTCATTTGTCGTTCCTCGTTAAATCTTAAAGTTTAAATTCTATAATCTGTGACTAAACCGCTGCGGCACCACTGACAATCTCGGAAATTTCCTGAGTAATTGCGGCCTGCCGAGCCTTGTTGTAAACCAGTTGTAAATCGTCAATCAGGTCACCGGCATTGTCGGTTGCGGCTTTCATTGCAATCATTCGTGATGCCATTTCGCAGGCAATATTTTCAACAACACCTTGATAAACCAGTGATTCAATATAGCGAATCATTAACCCGTCCAGCACTTCTTTGGCACTGGGCTCATAAATATAATCCCAATGATGGGTTAATTCCGCATCTTCTTTGGAATGTGCGATCGGTAATAATTGATCAACACGTGGTTCCTGAGTCATGGTATTGACAAACTCATTCGACACAATGAACAAACGATCAATTTCGCCATCGTTATAAGCATCCAGCATGGACTTAACGGTGCCGATTAAATCGGTTAACTGAGGTGCATCACCTAAATGTGTCGCGTTAGCACGCAAATTCCCCAGGCGCTTAAAAAATCCCAATGCTTTTGAGCCAATAGTACAAAACTCAACATCAATTTTTTTGTCATTCCATTCTTTCATGTGTTCCAATGTCGCTTTAAATAAATTGTTATTTAAGCCACCACAAAGTCCACGATCAGATGAAATAATAATATAACCGACACGCTTTACATCACGATCAAGAAGATAGGGATGTTTATACTCAGTATGCGCAAAAGCCAAATGTGCAATAACCTGACGCATTTTTTGTGAGTAGGGGCGGGAAGCGACCATACGATCTTGCGC
>JALXDW010000097.1:5496-7952 GCA_027070385.1 Chromatiales bacterium | reverse complement strand
ATATACTATTATATAGTAGTTTTGCCGTTTTGGTCGACTCCCCCACCAAGATAACGTTTATTTTATTTATCATACTCAAATCGGAAAGTTAGGCAACAGGAAAATTTGCAGGTAAACTGATAAAAAGTCAGGCCACGGAATAAACTATCATGGGTGAAGAAATTGATGCCGTTTACTTTTCGGAACAGGATTTAAAAAATTACCAGCACTTTTTGCAAAAAGAAAACCAACTGTTAACAGAATGGTTTACCCATAACCAACTGTCATCCCATCACACAAGAGCAGGTTTTGAACTGGAAGTCTGGATAGTGGATAAAGACGCCAACCCCACTCCCCTAAATGACAGTTTTTTGAAAGAATTAAATGATGATTTAATGTCGCCCGAGCTGTCCCGTTTCAATATCGAGCTAAACGGTGAACCAGAAGATTTAACGGGCCATGCACTATCCCGATTACAAGCATCTCTTGAAAAAAGCTGGCAACATTGCACTGAAGTGGCTGCAAGTTTTGATGCCTCGCTTATTATGATTGGTATTTTACCCAGCGTGACAGACAAACAACTTGTTTTGCAAAATATGTCAAACATGAAACGCTATTATGCACTCAATCAACAAGTGCTGGCACAACGGAAAGGTAAACCATTACGACTTGATATCACCGGCCGTGAACATCTAAAAACGGAACATTATGATGTCATGCTTGAGTCGGCCACCACCTCCTTTCAACTCCACTGGCAAATCCCGGTTGAACAATCAGTGCGCGCCTATAACGCCAGCATTCTGGCTTCGGCTGCCACTGTTGCTGTTTCCGCTAACTCACCTTTTTTATTTGGTAAAAATTTATGGGATGAAACTCGCATACCATTGTTTGAACAGGCCGTCGAAGTGGGTGGATTTAATGATGCAGCGTTTGGCCCCACCAAACGTGTCAGCTTTGGTTCAGACTATGCAAAACAATCACTGATGAGTATATTCCAGGAAAATATTGAACATTACCCGGTTCTGCTACCAACCCATTACCCGGATAAACCGGAACAGCTCCGATATTTACGCTTACATAATGGCACCATCTGGCGCTGGAACCGTCCGCTGATTGGTTTTGATGAAAAGACTCAACAACCGCATATTCGAATAGAACACCGAGTGATCCCGGCAGGCCCAACCATTGTCGATGGTATTGCCAATGCTGCCTTCTATTATGGTCTGGCAAATTACCTAACCAATCTGGCATCAGCACCTGAACATGAAATTCCTTTCAGTACAGCAAAAGATAATTTTTATAACGCAGCCAAAACCAGTTTCCAGGCAAACATAAAGTGGCTCGATGGATACAGCGGAAAAATGAAACCACTCCTTAAAGAAATATTACTCCCCTATGCTGAACAAGGCCTGCAACAAATAGAAATCGACAAACAGGATAGCGACTATTACCTTGATATTATCCGTCAGCGTGTCGACACCGAACAGCATGGTGCAAACTGGCAACGTCATTATTTAAAAAAACATAATTGTACAATGCAACAACTCACAGCTGCCTATGCCGAATGGCAAAACACAGCCAAACCGGTACACACATGGTCAATATAAAATGCTAACAATACGAACCGACATTCCTGCAAATTTTTTAACTGCTGATGCAACTGAACTGCATGCTATTCTAGGTGGCCCAACACTGTTTCACCTTGAGGGAAGGAATAAAGCCCCCCTGTTTGTCTCAACTTTGTTACATGGGAATGAAACAACCGGCTTACAAGCTGTTCAAAAATTATTACAAGATTATTCAAGCAAAACGTTACCACGTTCACTCAGCATATTTATAGGCAACGTCGAAGCAGCAAAATTTTCAGCACGTCGACTGGATAATCAACCCGACTATAATCGAACATGGCCCGGTACCGAGAATATGAGTTGCCCGGAAACGATCATGATGCAACAAGTAAAAGAGGAAATGCGACAGCGCGATGTCTTTGCCAGTATTGATATACACAACAACACAGGACTAAACCCACATTACGCCTGCATTAACAAAACAGAAGATTCTTTTTTCCACCTGGCACGCTTGTTCAGTCGTACCATTGTTTATTTTACCCGACCCATTGGCGTACAATCACAGGCATTTGCAGATTTATGCCCGTCAACCACCGTTGAATGTGGCCAGGTCGGGCAAAGCAATGCTGTCGAACATGCCTATGAATTTGTCCATGCGGCAATGCACTTGTCTTCTATTCCAAATCAGCCTGTTGCAAAACAGGATATCGACCTGTTTCATACCATCGCCATTGTCAAAATCCCCGAACAGGCTACTTTCAGTTTTAATGGTGGAAACTGCCAGATTTGTTTTGATAAAAACATTGATCACATGAACTTTAAAGAAATTGATGTTGGCACCCAAATTGGAAAAATTCATGGTGACAATCCGATTCACCTTGAGGCATGGAATAACGATGGCATCAATAT
>JALXDW010000097.1:0-5486 GCA_027070385.1 Chromatiales bacterium | reverse complement strand
TACAGCAATAATAAAATAAGAACAAAAAAACCGGTAATGCCTGCCATGCTGACATTAAACGAAAAAGTCATTCGACAGGATTGTTTGTGTTATTTAATGGAACGCTATCCAATCGAAACATAAACCAATTTAGAACCTGATGCTTAAATGTAAAGAAAAAATCCGACCGAATTTATAAATTTATTCTGATAATCTCTGGAGATGCTCGGGACCATATGGCGGCCATGATTTAAACCGGCAACAATCGATGTGATACTAAAAAAGGTACGCTGTGAAAAAGCGATTGGCCGTGGTAAACCGGAAACGGCCAATCGTATCCAGGTATATAAAAACAGATGGTTCTATTTTTGTAACAGGCCTTTGAAGAACGTCCGAAAGAATTCCGGCCTTACTGACAAAGGTAAAAAATTAATTAAAGGGCGTCAAAAAAATACCAATGCACTAAAGTACTCTTTGGTTTTAAGCCGCCTTGTACGCCTGATGGCACGCTCTAGTAACAACGCTACCTGCAATAATTCAGGGGTAAAAAAACTGTTTCAAGCTCACTGTATTCCATTACAACAGAGCCTAAGCTATAGCAAGATTGCCACGCTATTATTCGCAATGAAGGGTACGGCTGATAAACATTACAAGTCGTAAACCACTTTAACCTTGTCATTACCATTCAAATCTTTCAGGCGATTTAACAACTCATCAGTAGGATGTACTCGCCAGTTATCACCTAAACTGAGTTTTGCAATAGCTTGTGGTTGCTGGTAGTTAATCATAATTTCACAACCACCTTGTTGAAAAGGTTGCAGGATATTTTTTAAATCATTAATATAACCATTTTTCAGTTGTGATTTTTCCAGATCAATAAGAATATGTTTGGCAAAATGTTCTCTTGCCTGGTCAATACTGTAAAGATTATTACAGCTCATGCGAATCCCACCGCTATAATCATCGACACTGACTTCGCCTTCAATAACAACCACTTTGTCTTTTGCAATTAAATGATTGAATTTTTCGAAACCTTCACTGAACATGACTACATCAATCCGTGCGCTGCGATCATCCAGTGTAAGAATGGCCATTTTACCTCGACGGGTATTAATCACCCGCATACTGATAATTAACCCTGCGGCAATCACCGTTTTTTTGGCTGGCCTGAGATTAATGATTTTATCTGTTACAATTTCAGCCAACTCAGGTAAATATTGTTCGATGGGGTGGCCCGTTAAATACAAACCCAGAGTTTGTTTTTCACAGGCAAGGCGTTGCTGGTCACTCCAGTCTTTTTGTATTTCGTATTGCGTATCGTCTGCCTCTGCAGTCTGACTCACACCAAACATATCATTTTGACCAACAGCCATATTGGAACTGTGCTGTACGGCAATTTTAAGTGCTTTGGGTAAACTGGCCAGCAAAGTTGCCCTGTTTTGTTTAAAGACATCCAGTGCTCCCGCCATGATCAATGCATCAAGAGTACGTCGATTGACTTTCTTACCATCAATACGTTGGCAAAAATCAAACAAATTCTGGAACTCGCCCCCTTCCTGCCTGGCCTGAATCACATCTTCGATTGCTGCTTCACCCACGCCTTTAATCGCACCTAAGCCGTAGATAATGGTTTTTTCATCCGATGCCGAAAAAGGAAACTTGCACTCATTCACATTGGGAGGGTTCACTGTTAAACCCATGCTAAGACATTCATCAATTAAAGTGACAACCTTATCGGTATTGTCCATATCAGCCGATAATACTGCTGCCATAAAAGGGGCTGGATAATGAGCTTTTAACCAGGCGGTTTGATACGACACCAATGCATAAGCCGCCGAGTGCGATTTATTAAAACCGTAACCGGCAAATTTTTCCATTAAGTCAAAAATATAGGTTGCCGTTTTTTCTTCAACACCCCTTGCCACCGCACCTTCGGTAAAGGTGATACGTTGCTTTTCCATTTCTTCAGGTTTTTTCTTACCCATTGCACGACGTAATAAATCCGCACCACCTAAACTGTAACCGGCCAGTACTTGCGCGATTTGCATAACCTGTTCCTGATAAAGAATAACCCCGTAGGTTGGGCTCAGGATAGGTTCCAGATCAGGATGAGGGTAAACCACTTTGGCGCGACCATGTTTACGATTGATAAAGTCATCCACCATCCCGGACTGTAATGGCCCGGGGCGAAACAATGCCACCAGTGCAATGATGTCTTCGAAGGTATCCGGCTGTAGACGTTTGATTAAATCTTTCATGCCGCGAGATTCCAGCTGGAACACAGCGGTGGTTTCGGCGGCTTTTAATAATTCAAATGTTTTTTCACAATCTAGCGGAATGAATTCAATATCAATCGGTTCCAGATTATGTGCTTTGTTATATGCATTGGTGGCCAGTACTGCCCAGTTGATAATGGTTAAGGTTCGTAAACCTAAAAAGTCGAACTTGACCAGGCCAATGGCTTCAACATCGTCTTTATCAAATTGTGTAACAACGCTTTGACTTCCTTGTTCACAGTATAACGGGGTGAAGTCCGTTAAGGTGGTGGGCGCAATCACCACACCACCGGCATGTTTACCGGCATTACGCGAAATACCTTCCAGCGATTTTGCCATGTCGATTAAGCTGGCAACTTGTTCATCCTGATCATATAACGCTTGCAGGGCTTCTTCCTGTGCCATGGCCTTATCCAGGGTGATACCAATTTCAAAAGGAATCAGTTTGGCAATACGATCGACAAAACCATAAGGATGTCCCATTACGCGACCCACATCACGAATAACAGCTTTGGCGGCCATCGAACCATAGGTGATGATTTGCGACACTTTATCACGGCCATAATGTTGTGCCACGTAATCAATGACCCGGTCACGGCCTTCCATACAAAAGTCGATATCAAAGTCGGGCATGGAAACACGTTCCGGGTTTAGGAAACGTTCAAACAGTAATTCGTATTTAATGGGATCCAGATCGGTAATGGTCA
The DNA here is from genome assembly GCA_027070385.1 of Chromatiales bacterium. Taxonomy (GTDB): domain Bacteria; phylum Pseudomonadota; class Gammaproteobacteria; order UBA6429; family Thiohalophilaceae; genus SZUA-37. The sequence goes on along the minus strand of JALXDW010000097.1, from coordinate 2,524 downwards.
ATGCATAAGCCACAATGGAACCGGCACCGGAACCCCGCCCGGGACCAACCGGGATCCCCTGCTCCTTTGACCAACGAATAAAATCGGCAACAATCAGAAAGTAACCGGGGAAGCCCATTTTGATAATCACATCGAGTTCAATTTGTAATCGCTGTTTGTATTCCTGCTCCATGGCGGCATCACCATCGGCTGGCAAAATCTTTTCAAGCCGTTTATCAAGTCCTTTTCTTGATTCTTCAATCAAAAACTCATCAATGGTCATACCCTCAGGTACCGGGTAATCCGGTAAATAATTTTTACCGAAGCTAAACTCAACATTACAACGCTTGGCAATCTCAACAGTATTTTCAATGGCTTCAGGCAAGTCTGAAAATAACGCAATCATTTCATCCGCAGAACGGAAATATTGTTGTTCACTATAAATTTTAGGTCGACGTGGATCATCCAGCACACGTCCATCTGAAATACACACCCGTGCTTCATGGGGTTCAAAGTCTTCCTTATTAAGAAAATGAACAGAATTGGTCGCCACCACCGGCAAATCATATTGAATGGCCAGCTCGACAGCAGCGTGTAAATATTCTTCTTCACCCGCACGGCCTGTTCGTTGTAACTCAAGGTAAAAGTTATCGGAGAACAGGGTTTGATAATATTGAATGCATTGCTCGGCTAAATCGGGTCTGTTAGCTAATATCGCCTGTCCGATATCGCCATCTTTACCGCCCGACAGTGCAATCAGACCATCGGCATGTTGTTGCAGCCATTCCCGCTTGATAATCGGCCGGTTCCGAATTTGTCCTTGCTGATACGAAAGCGAGATCAACTTGGTCAGATTTTTGTAACCCGCCTGATTCCGACATAACAGAATAAGCTTGCTATAGCCTGTATTCAGTTCGGTTTCTTCCACCCAGGCATCCACCCCGATAATCGGTTTGACCCCGGCTGCCATCGTGGCACGATAAAACTTCACCATGGCAAATAAATTGGACTGATCGGTAATAGCAACAGCGGGCATTTGCTCTTCTGCTACCCTTGCAGCAAGTGGTTTTATCCGCACAATGCCGCACGACAACGAGTATTCACTGTGAACGTTTAGATGAACAAACTGTTTCGACATTACATTATAAACTAGAGGTAGAAATACTTAATTATCATGGGGTTAGCTTGTATTGGTAATGCTAACTATTCTTTTTGGAACCAGCCATACATTTTCTCTACAGCACTGTTGAGCTTACTGGATTATGCTCTGAATCGGAACCGTTGAATGGATAAAAGCACTGATAATCTTTCTCTCAGGCATTGCTTATTTTCAAAGCATCACGCACCGGTTTGTAGGAACGCCGGTGAATAATGGTCACGCCCAGCTCAATTAAAGCCTGACGGTGCAGAGCCGTTGGATAGCCCTTGTGTTTGGCCAGCCCATACCCCGGATATTCGGCATCAAGTTGCACCATTTCCATGTCACGTGCCACTTTAGCAATAATGGATGCCGCGCTAATCGATTCCACAAGCGAATCGCCCTTGATAATTGCCTCAACCGGATATGGGACATCCGGGCATTTGTTGCCATCCACCAAAACCTGCAATGGCGCTACGTTCAGCCCGGCAACGGCACGTGACATCGCCACTAAACTGGCCTGCAAGATGTTAATCCGGTCAATTTCCTCAACTTCGGCACGTCCCAATGCCCAACTCAAAGCTTTTTGCTTGATTTCTTCGGCCAGTATTTCACGCTTTTTCTCGGTCAATTTTTTCGAGTCCATCAAACCATCAATAGGATTATCGGGATCCAGAATCACAGCTGCAGCCACGACCGGACCGGCCAACGGGCCGCGTCCAACTTCATCCACACCTGCCACCTGATGCTGATTAATGTTAAAATCCCGACTTTCTTTATTATTCATGGTCCCGGTAATATCCCTTATCTTTTCATTAGGTTACAATATCATGATTGTCTTATCTTATCACTCAACATTAAAGATCGTCACATTATGAAAACACTCAAAACGGCTGTGATTGGCGTCGGTTACCTTGGCAAATTTCATGCACAAAAATATCATGCACTCAAGCACAGTGACTTAATCGCGGTATGTGATAATAATGAAGATAATGCAAAATTAATTGCAGAAGATCTGGAATGTGAATACACCAGCGACTATAAAACTCTACTCGGTCAGGTGGATGCCGTCAGTATTGTAGTACCCACCCAACTCCATTTTGAAGTTGCTAAAGACTTTCTCGAAAACGGTGCCGATGTTCTGGTTGAAAAACCCATCACCTCAACATTGGAACAAGCCCAACAACTTGTTGATATTGCCAATGCAAACAAACGCATTTTGCAGGTGGGTCACCTTGAACGATTTAATCCAGCCATGCTGGCACTCAATGAAATTTTAACCACACCATTATTTATCGAGTCGCATCGAGTTGCACCGTATAACCCACGGGGTGCCGATGTCAGCGTCATTCTGGATTTAATGATCCATGATATTGATATTATTCTGGATATTGTTCACTCCCAGGT
>JALXDW010000096.1 GCA_027070385.1 Chromatiales bacterium | reverse complement strand
ACAAAGTTCCACTGGCATGTTGGAGAGCGTGGAATGTTCCATGTTTACATCAAGCCTGCCACACCTAGATTGAATGGCAAAGTAGAACGTTCGCACTTAACTGATCAGCGTGAATTTTATCAAATGCTGGATTACAAAGATGACGTTAATTTGCGTAAAAAATTAGCGCAATGGGAAGATTATTATAACTTCCTCAGGCCGCATTCAGCTCATATGGGAAAAACACCCTATGAAAAGCTTAAACAACGTATGTTAGGATAGATATGGAACGCCAGCCTAAGTCAGATAAAAGACAGTCGTATATAGAGATATAGCACAAAAAAGAATGGCGGAGAAGGAGGGATTCGAACCCTCGATAGGGATAAACCTATACACACTTTCCAGGCGTGCTCCTTCAGCCGCTCGGACACTTCTCCAAAACAACGCGCAGGGTATACTAAAAATTAGCTGTATTCAACTTCAAATAGAATTTGGAGCTGCTTCCAAAGCCGATTGGCTGACAAATCATGCTGCAATTTAGCCTACGGCCGCTTCTGTAACAGCTTTTTGCAGACTGGCACCCCATACGGTTTAATATGCCGATATTCAACTAATACTGGCTGTATTTACGAAACGATATAACCCCGAATGACCAAAGCAGCGTCCAGTATCATACCCGCATGTTTAACCCCTTCCCGTTTTGCTGCAAGATATTATAGAAACAATAAGCGTAAAACCAAAAATAACCGCGGATACAAGTGGCTCAATGTAAGTGACTCGTTCAGCTTCAATAACTGTAATAAACTTTGCACCCCAGTCAATGTCTTTAGCTTAAAACGGTTCGTTAAACCTCAGTCTGATCACGCTTGTTTCGAATAGCTTTAAAGCGAGGAATAATTTCATCCACAGATTGTGGTCTGTTATTTATACGAAAACTGAGCATCCAATCAATACAGGATAAAATTTCTGTGCCGTATTGTTCAGGCTTTTCCAATAACAATGGTTTTAAGGGATCAGGTTTCTGCGCTTGTATGGATGCCAGACGCTCCAGTGCATCAACCGGTGCTTTACCCGTAATACAACGATACAGTGTTGCTCCGAGTGCATACAGGTCAGTCCATGGCCCCTGTTCATCTTGTGTATTATATTGTTCAAAAGGCGCATAACCGTGTGTAACAAAACCTGTCACAGCTTTTCCTTTATTATCAATAGACTGTCTGGCCGAACCAAAATCAATCAATACCGGTCGACCGTGTTTTCGCAAATAAATATTGGAGGGCTTGATGTCCCGGTGTAAATATTTTGTTTGATGAACAGTACGCAAGCCTTCCAGAATGGGAACCACAACCATTGCAATATCCTGCTCACTCAGACGTTTTGATTTTAGTAAATACTGACTTAATGGTATGCCCTCTTCGTAGTCCATAATAATATAAGCCGTACCATTGGCTTCTATAAAACGATTTACATGGATAATACTTCTGGACTTAAACTGAGCCAAAGTGCGCGCTTCATCAAGAAAACAATTCAAACCTGTTGTATAAATTTCATTGTCCTGCTTGGTTTGCGAATTAACTGTGCAGGTATTGAGTACACGTACCGCAAAACTTGCCGGAAAATATTCCTTAATGGCAACATGACAACCAAGCTTCAAATCTTTGGCCTTATAGGTAATACCAAAACTACCCACTCCCAAAACATTTTCAATCTGATAATACTCTAGCCGGGTACCTGCAGGTAATGTATTGGACTGAACCGGTATATTCATATCTGGTTTATTTTTTGAATATTTATGTTCGAACTGTAACGAAAAAAAACACGCTGTTTTAATACATTACTGTCTGTTAGCCATATCATAACTATAGACAAGTTAATGAAAAGAATATATCAACTATGATCTTTAAACCAAATCGGCCCAAAGATCATGTTCATCTGCTGCAGTGATTTTGACATTCACAAACTCACCTGAAACCAATCTGTCCTGATTTTCAATGATGACCCATCCATCCACCTCCGGTGCTTCAGCGATTGAACGTGCCAACGCATGGCCATCGTCTGAAATACCATCAACAATAACAGCAAAACTACCAGCCAACCCCTTATCATCGCTTTCTAAAGCTCTTTCAAACTTTTCTCTCAAATTACTCATATCAAAAATCCCCTTAACCTACCAACGATAATGAGCAAACGCCTTGTTAGCTTCTGCCATTTTATGCGTATCATCACGCTTTTTAACTGCGCTTCCACGTTCACTTGCCGCATCATAAATCTCAGCAGCTAAACGATCGCGCATAGTATTCTCACCACGCTTACGCGCAGCATCAATCAGCCAACGCATAGCAAGAGCCATAGCGCGATCATGGCGAACTTCCACTGGTATTTGGTAAGT
>JALXDW010000095.1 GCA_027070385.1 Chromatiales bacterium | reverse complement strand
GTCCAGACACAGGATCAATAACATTATCAATTAATTTCCCTACCACACTATTACTTGCAAATTGATCATTCCAGTGCATTGGAATAAATACTGTTCCAACTTGCTGACTATCGCAAAGATTGGCACGTACGACAATTTGTCCTTTTTCGCTTGTTACTATAACCAGACTATTGTTATTAATCTGATATTTTTTAGCATCGTCAGTATGGATAGAAATAAAACTTTCCTGAATATGCCCGGACAGGCGTGCCGACTTACCTGTACGGGTCATGGTATGCCATTGATCACGAATTCGTCCTGTGTTTAATACTAAAGGATAAATTTCAGAAATACTGGCAACAGGCTGGTGATTATTAAAGGTAATAAATTGTGCCCGGGTTGATGGCGTATAAAAACGTCCATCAGTAAACATACGTGCTGTCCCCTGGGGAGCTTCCTGAGTAACAGGCCATTGTAAAGGCTGCATTTTTTCGTAACCAATACCATCAATGTCTTTATAGCCACTAATATCAAAATCACGGTAGTGACCATTTTCCCCTGCCAGATTTTTATAGCCCGACAACCCTGCATGTTCTTTGAAAATATCAACCGGACTTTCATAGGCAAAGGCTTCATTGAAACCCATTTTCTGTGCGACTTTAGAAATAATCCACCAGTCCGGTCTTGCCTGACCCGGCGTAGGTAGAAAAGCACGTTGCCGGGAAATACGACGCTCACTGTTAGTCACTGTGCCATCACGTTCACCCCAGGTTTGTGCCGGGAAAAGGACATTGGCATATTGTGTTGTATCCGTATGGCGCATACAGTCAGACACCACCACAAACTCACATTTTTGTAAGGCTGCACGTACAAAATCGGAATCCGGTAAACTCACTGCCGGGTTGGTAGCCATAATCCAGAGTGCTTTTATTTTTCCGTCATGAACAGCTTTGAATAAATCAACTGCTTTCAGGCCATCCTCGTCTGCTATGCGAGGGGCATTCCAGAAATTCTGAACAATTTTTCGATGTTCACTGTTATTAATATCCATGTGTGCGGCAAGCTGGTTTGCCAAACCACCCACTTCACGCCCACCCATGGCATTGGGTTGACCGGTAAAGGAAAAAGGCCCCATGCCTGGCCGACCGATACGCCCAGTCAACAAATGACAGTTTATGATGGCATTACCATTATCAGTACCATAAGACCACTGATTAATCCCTTGGGAAAATACGCTGACAACCCGTTCTGTGCGCGCAAATAATTTATAAAAACGTTCAATATCATTGATGGATAAGCCACAAGCTATCGCTACAGATTCAATACTGTCGGCAGATTGCTGGGCATCAGCCAAACAGTTCTCTAACCCGTCAGTGAATTTTGAAACAAACAAATGATTTATCTCGTCATGTTGAGCCAGATAATGAAGCAAACCTTTAAATAAGAGATGATCTGTACCGGACTGAATCGCCAGATGTTGATCGGCAACATCACAGCTTGCTGTCTGCCGAGGATCGATAACCACAACCATCAGATCCGGATTTGTTTTCTTTGCCTTAACAATACGCTGGTATAAAACGGGGTGACACCAGGCCGCATTTGAACCGGCCAGTACTATCAGTTTTGCACGTTCCAAATCCTCATAACAACAAGGCACCGTATCTGAACCAAAAGCACGTTTATAGGCTGCAACGGCTGATGACATACAAAGCCGTGAATTCGTATCAATATTGGCTGAACCAATAAAGCCCTTCATTAGCTTATTGGCAACATAGTAATCTTCAGTCAATAATTGCCCTGATACATAAAAGGCAACAGCATTGGAGCCGTATTCATCAATAACAGCATTGAATTTTCTGGCCGTATAACCCAGCGCATGTTCCCAACTGTATTCAATACCATCGACCTCAGGATACAGTACCCGACCATCCATACCAATCGTATCGGCTAACGCAGCACCTTTGGAGCAAAGTCGTGAAAAATTGGATGGATGTTCGGGATCACCTTTAATGGATACCGAACCCGCATCATCAATGGAGGCAATAACACCACAACCAACGCCACAATAAGGACATGTAGTTTGAACTTCTAAAGACATTGGCTAAATACCGCTGAGGAAGATAGAAAAATTCTAGCATGAGATGCCTGGATAAAACAGGATGTTTTCAACACAAACAGGGCAACAGAAAAAGACACATTGCAAATGTTAACGAAGTAAGGAGGGAATAAAACAAGTGCTATTTTTCTGGTGCCCAGTGTGAACAAGATAGTTAATTTTAATGTTCACCTTTGGTTCGTAATAACCCTGCCAGGCGATTACCCTGTTTTTGCGGCCCACCACGCGGGAATATTTTATGCAGATAGCTGCTATTGCCTTTTTCCTTTCCCCACACATT
>JALXDW010000094.1 GCA_027070385.1 Chromatiales bacterium | reverse complement strand
TTCTAATGCCTTACCCATTTAAACTTGATTCTTTCAAAGGTTTATAACAGTGATATAGATGAAATCTATCTAAATCGGGAAATAGAAAGAATCTATCTAATTAATTGTAATTTTTTTTGCTATTATTCATAATAATAGCAAGTATAGGGATGGCTTGCTATCACCATTATTGCTAAGGAGTGGCATTATGAGTAAACAAACTGTTGCCCAATTCTGGGATAATTATATTTCTAAAACAAAAGCTTATGGTTTAACCAATGTTCAGGCAAGGTGGATAGTGCGTTATGCTGAGCATTACCTGAAAGCGCATAAAAATATTACACTTTCTTAACATTCAGCCCATGATATTGAACGGTATTTAAAATATAAAGACAGAAATCCTTCAATGGAAGGCTGGCAATTTAGTCAAATAATTCTTTCGTTAAAAATTCTGTTTGTTCATTTTAATAAAAAGAGCTGGGTTAAAAATTTTCCGTGGGATGCGTGGGAAAATTATGCAAATTCAAAAAAAAATTCTACAGAAGAAATTTCGACTAGAAAAAACACGATGATTTTATCTTATTTGCCAGAAAGCCTTCAGGTTCATTATTCGAAAAGTAAGGGACTATTTCAGCAAGTATATTCTGTTTACCCGAAATATATTGAAAGTCTTGTTGCCAAAATACGTTTAAAACATTATTCAATTCGTACGGAAGAAGCTTATTTAAATTGGGTGATGCGGTTTGTTCGTTACCATTCCATGAAAGATCCTGCTACTTTGGGAAGTCATGAAATTACATCGTTTCTGGAATACCTGGTATTAAAAAAGAAAGTTTCTTCGAGTACGCAATCGCAGGCATTAAATGCGCTGGTTTTTTTCTTTAAAAATGTTCTCGACAAAGAGCTTGATCCGAATATTTCTTTTATACGATCCAAAAAACCAAAACGCTTGCCTGTTGTGTTATCTAAAAATGAAATTGTTCAGCTATTAAGTAAAATCAAGCAGCCGACGTATCATTTAATGGCCAATTTGCTTTATGGTTGCGGCTTGCGTCTGATGGAATGTGTTCGCTTGCGTATTCTTGATGTTGATTTTGATTATCAACAATTACTGATCCGTAATGCAAAAGGTAATAAAGATCGTGTTGTTCCAATACCTTCAAAAGTAAGTTTGTTATTGGAAGAGCAGATATCCTGTGCAAAATTATTACATGATGAAGACTTGCTTCATGAACATGGCAGCGTTTTTTTGCCAGAAGCGTTAGCGCGTAAATATCCTCAGGCTGAATATGAATTTCGTTGGCAGTATGTTTTTCCTTCGTCAAGGATTTCAACTGATCCACGTACTGGCAAAGTACGCAGACATCATATTCATGAAAACGGTTTACAAAAACATATAAAAAGTGCAGCAGATAAAATGATGATATCTAAAAAAGTAAATTGCCATGCTTTACGTCATTCTTTTGCGACGCACTTACTTGAAAACGGGTATGACATTCGTACGGTACAAGAGCTTCTTGGCCATGCCGATGTTTCAACAACCATGATTTATACGCATGTGTTGAATAAACCGGGAGTGACAGTAACAAGCCCGTTGGATATGTTGGGGATTTAAGCACGCTACCGCCCGCAACGACCATTTTTGCCGTTGTGGGTGGGGGTGCGCTTTGTCTGCTTTAAGCTTAGTGCCTGAAGTGACGCATCCCGGTAAAGACCATGGCGATGTCATTTTCATCGGCGGCTTGTATCACTTCTTCATCACGCATTGAGCCACCGGGTTGAATAACGGCGGTAATCCCCACTTCAGCTGCTTGATCAAGCCCATCGCGGAACGGGAAGAAGGCATCACTTGCCATGACTGAACCTTTTACTTCCAAATCGGCATCGGCTGCTTTAATCGCCGCAATTTTTGCGCTGTAAACGCGGCTCATCTGGCCAGCGCCTACACCAATGGTCATGTTGTTTTTGCAATAAACAATCGCGTTGGATTTAACAAACTTGGCAATTTTCCAGGCAAATAGCAGGTCTTGCATTTCCTGTGTGCCGGGTGCGCGTTGGGTAACCACTTTTAAGTCGGCTTCGTTGACCATACCGAGGTCACGATCCTGTACCAGCAAACCACCGTTTACCCGTTTGTAGTCGATACCGGCAATACGTTCGGCTGGCCATTGACCGCATTCCAGTACCCGCACATTTTTCTTGCTGGCCAATACAGGGAGGGCATCTTTTTGAATGCTGGGGGCAATAATCACTTCAACAAACTGGCATTCAATAATCGCGGCAGCGGTTTTTGCATCGAGTGGCATGTTAAAGGCGATAATGCCACCGAAGGCCGAGGTAGGGTCGGTGGTATAGGCACGGTGATAAGCGGTGAACTGATCATCGGCAACAGCAACACCGCAGGGGTTGGCATGTTTGACAATGACGCAGGCCGGTTGAGTAAACTGTTTAACACATTCAAGTGCGGCATCGGTGTCGGCAATGTTATTGTAGGATAATTCTTTGCCTTGCACTTGTGTCGCGGTGGCAATGCAGGCTTCGGCAGGTTTGGCTTCAACATAGAAGGCGGCATTCTGATGCGGGTTTTCACCGTAGCGCATACCCTGTACCAGATGAAACTGGCTGTTGAAGGTGCGAGGAAAGCTTTCATGGGCTTCGGGTTTGTTTTTAACCAGCTTGCCAAAGTAGTTGGCAATGTTGCCATCGTAATTAGCGGTGTGTTCATAAACTTTAATGGCTAAATCAAAGTTGGTCTCACTGCTCACGCTGCCACTGGTGGCTCGCATTTCGTTTAGTACGGTTTGGTAATCGCTGGCATTAACGACAACAGTCACGTCTTTATTGTTTTTGGCTGCTGCACGCAGCATGGTGGGGCCGCCGATATCGATATTTTCAATCGCATTTTCCAAAGAGCAATCCGGGTCGGCCGTTGCTTGTTCAAACGGGTATAAATTAACAACCACCATATCAATGGCGGGAATATTATGCGCTTGCATAACGGCATCATCGGTGCCGCGTCGGCCAAGCAGACCACCGTGAATTTTAGGGTGCAGGGTTTTTACACGGCCATCCATCATTTCCGGAAAACCGGTGTAATCGGATACTTCGATAACCGGAATGTTGTTTTCAGCCAGTAATTTTGCGGTGCCGCCTGTGGACAAAATTTCAACATTAAATGTTGAGCTGAGTGTTTGAGCAAATTCGACAATGCCGTTTTTGTCCGATACGCTGATAAGAGCGCGGGTAATTTTAGCCATCTGTAACCTTTTTGAGCTTAATATTTAAAATACATTTGAAGGGTTATTGTAACTTGTCACTGTGTTGCTTGACAGAGGCTAAGGATAATTTAGGCTATTTTTACGATGCTAATACAGAAAGATGCGCAAAATACCTGTTTGAAAAGTAGCCAAAAAAAGTAAGTGGTGTTGCTGGCTTTTAAATTAAAAGCAGGGGGAGTGAATTTTTTAATCACCGTTGCTTACCCGGGGGATAGGTAAGTGGTGGAAATGTCGCTTGAGCGACGATTTTTAGCGATGCAGTCCGTAAGTCTTGAGCTTTTTACGGAGAGTGCCGCGGTTAATGCCGAGAACTTCAGAGGCTTTACTCTGGTTGCCGTTGGTATGGTGTAATACCGCTTGCAGTAATGGTTCTTCAACTTCAGCTAATACCATATTGTAAAGATTGCCGGCGGGGTGTCCATTGAGTGCGCCAAAATAGGCACTGATGGAATCGGCAACGCAATCTCTCAGTGGTTTATCAAAAGCTGTGTTGTGTGTTGTAGCGGCTATGTCAGCGACAGGTGCTGTATCGTTCATGCTGCTATTTCCTCCCTGGTTATCATTGTGTTGAAAAAAGTGTGTGTAATTTCAAGTTGTTTCTCGATGGTTTCGGCATGGTTAACCGCTTGTCTGAACGCGGCACCGTGCTTCTGCCCCTTGCTATACCAGCTTATATGCTTACGTGCCATGCGCACACCGGTGTATTCACCGTAGAACTCATACAAGTTGGTTAAATGCCCCAGCAAAATATCACGGATTTCCGTGCTGGTTGGCGGAGGCATGATTTGCCCTGTTTTCAGGAAATGACCGATTTCACGGAAGATCCACGGACGACCTTGTGCGGCTCTGCCGATCATCACAGCGTCAGCGCCTGTGTAATCGAGGACAAATTTGGCTTTTTCCGGGGTGCGAATGTCGCCATTGGCAATCACCGGAATGGAAATTCTGCTTTTTACATCGGCAATGGTGTCGTATTCGGCATCGCCTTTATACATGCAGGCACGGGTGCGGCCGTGAATGGCCAGTGCCTGAATACCCGACTGTTCAGCGATTTTGGCAATCGCCAGTGCATTACGGTTGCCGGTATCCCAGCCGGTACGAATTTTAAGCGTAACGGGCACATCCACTGCCTTGACCACGGCTTCGAGAATATCTTTAACCAGTGCTTCGTTTTGCATTAAGGCAGAACCGGCCAGCACGTTACAGACCTTTTTGGCCGGGCAACCCATATTAATATCAATGATTTGTGCGCCATTATCGGCATTATGCCGGGCCGCTTCGGCCATCATGGCGGGTTCAGTGCCCATGATTTGGACTGAAATCGGGTCGGTTTCGCCGTCGTGGTTGGCACGGCGTTTGGTTTTTTCACTGCCCCATAGCAGTGAATTTGAAGAGACCATTTCAGAAACAGCCATGCCGGCACCGAGTTGTTTGCACAGTTGGCGAAATGGGCGATCGGTGACACCGGCCATGGGTGCGAGTATCAGCGGGATCGAAATTTTATAGGGTCCAATTAACATAACTAACGTCTGACCTTTATTCAGTAAAAGAAGTGTACCTAGTTCTTTTTGGCGATAAAAGCAGCAGTTGCAATTTGCACCTGGTATTTTGCCAAAAGTGGCATTTTACAATAGTTGTTGTGAAATGGGTCGCTTTTAGAGGAAGAAAAACTGGAAATTAATGGCGTCACTGCCGGGGTCAAGTATCTCTATATTAAGCTGAACCGGTTTTTTGCTGGGCATCAGTGCAAAAGGTTTGTTCAGTTGACCCAAATAATCTTTGGGGGGGAAATAGCGTTGCGCCACGATATGGCCGGTCAGGTCGGTAAATTTCAGTAAAATCGTGGGGTAGGGTTGGGCATAGTTGGCCTGGTTGATGATGGTTGCACTGATAAGCAGAGCGCCTTTGATTTTGGGGTGCAGCCGCACATCCCGGCTGACTATTTTTATCAGTTTGCTATTGTGGTTGCCGGTATAACGGCAGGGCAGTCGGTTGCAAAGTGTTGTTAGCAGGGGCTGCAGAGCGGGTACGCGGTTTGCTATTTCGCTGCTTTTAAACAGTACCAGTTGCACGCCTAAAAGTAATATTAACAGCAAAACAGCAACAGAATACCCCAGCCGTTTGGCGGTGCTTAATGGTGGTTGTTGCTGTTCAAGCGAGTGGACGGCATCACGTAAGCGGGGAGGAACCGGGGTATCGGTTTGCAGGTTGTCAGTGAAGTTATCATCCAGACCATCGAGGATAATTTTTTCATCGATATCGAAGTTATCCGATGTGGTCATGTCGTCATCAAAAGGTTCGTCTTCCGAGTCTGTCTGATGGGTATTTTCCGGTTTAAGCGGTTGGTTAAACGGTATTTCTTTGTTTTGGGTGGGCGTGTTTTCAACACCAACGTCTGTTTCGCTATTTTGCTTAGTCTCATCGTTCAGATTTTGCTGGGATTTGTTCTGGCTTAAAGGTGAAATGGGTTCTTCGACCTGGTGATTGGAAAATTGTTTGTCGAATTTTAAATCTGAAATTTTCAGGCTGTCGGTGCTGGCAAATAATTTGTCGATATCATCTTCGTCAACCAGTTCTACGTCGGCTTCGCTCTGCATTTCAATAACGAAGTGATCAGCGTCATGCTCTTCAAAAGGTGTGGTTACACTGTTGTCGACTTTTATGATGTTATCAATGGCTTGATGGAGTGCGGCATTTTCTTCGTGTTTTTTTGAATCGGGTTTGGAGCGGGTATCCAATGGTTTGTTGACAGCCGCAAACTGTTTTTCATCCTCGCTACTCAGATCCGGTTCATCGTCCAGGCTGATAAAGTCAAATGTATGTTGTGAATTATCTGTCACCGGCTTTTGAGGGTGTTCCGTCTGTACCGGTTTTGTATCGATGTGACTATTATCTTGTGAGGGTAACGGCTCTGTTTTAGTGGCGGCAGGGTTTTTATTGTGTGTGGTTGCTGTTTGTTCGGTGTGATTTTCCTTTGTGATATCCGCTTCCGGGCGGGCTTCTTTGGTGGGTGAATCCAGCTGCCGGAATACATCAAGATCAAGATCCGTTTCGTTATCAGTATCGAACTCATCAAAATCCGTTTCACGAATATCGGCTTCAACGGGTTGGGCAATATCAATATAGGTTCCGCTGGTCAGTTGGGTATCGAGTGCATTAAAAATAGCGTCAATATCTGAATGAGCAGCGGAAGTATCGATTTTTATTTCTGTGGTGTTGGCCGGTTGATCCGTTTTTTTCTTTAAAGCGGGTTGTTGAGGCTGTGTTTCAGTTTGTTCATCAATGTGTGTATTGGCCGTTTTATTTGCCGCTGGAGGTATGTTGTCTTTTGTTTTTTTCGGTTTGATACTGTTTGTTTGGTAAAAAATATGTTGACGGGCATTGAATACATTTTTGCATGAACCGCAGCGGACTTTACCTTGTGCAACCTGGAGTTGCGCTTCGGAAACACTAAAGTTTGTTTTGCAAATGGGGCAGCGTGTATACATTTCAATACGAGCGATTAATGAGTCTTTAGTATAAGCGAAGGCGGGAAGAACCCCAAGATATTTAATTAACCTGTATAGAAATGATAAAGCGCTTTAATCTTTTGCTACCGGGTTGTGAGAGTGCCTGGTTCCGCTTAAACAAACCCAATCGTCTTGCTGTTTGTATTGCTGGATATTAAAAAAAGTATTGTAGGCTTGCAGTACATCATCGGCTTGTTCGGTTAATATGCCTGACAATGCAATCTTTCCCCCCGGTTTGATTAATGAGGCCAGCTGTGCTGCCAGTTCGATTAAAGGTCGAGCCAGAATATTTGCAACCAGACGATCAGCTTGAAGACCGGGTACAGGTTCAGGAAGCTGGATAGTAAAACAATCGATAACCTTGTTTTTGATAGCGTTGTCTTCGGTTGCAATGAGTGCTTGAGGATCATTGTCGATGGCCAGTACGCTTCTGGCACCCAGGCGAGCCGCTGCAATGGCTAAAATGCCGGAGCCGCAACCGTAATCAATCAGTTGTTGATTTTCCGGCGGGTATTGTTCCAAGTATTCCAGACACATTGCTGTTGTAGGGTGGGTACCGGTACCGAAAGCCAGCCCGGGGTCGAGCAAGATATTGATGGCTTCCGGTTTGTCATTAAGGTGTTGTTCTGCATGGTGACTCGGTACTATCCATAAACGCTCACCAAAGCGGGTGGGTTTAAAATGACTCATCCATTCTCTTACCCAGTCTTTGTCTTCTAATGGATTCAGTGTGTATTTGGGACAATGACCGAGTGCGTTGCTGATTAAAAGCAACGCTGCAGTGATGTTGGTGTTGGCGTCGAGCGAGCCTCCGCTGCAGAGGCCCGGTCCCGAGGCGGCCGGATCCTCGGCCTGGACGCGGTACGCCGCCTCGAGCTCGGCGAAGGTGACGCCACCGGTCAGCGTCAGGCTCCGGGTGGTCGGACCCATGGAACCCGCGACCCACCGGGGCCGGTCCGCCGTCTCGTGCCCGGCGGCCGCCCGCCGCGCCAGCTCCGCCGCCCTCCGGTTGATCTCCCGGGCACGTGCCTCGAGCCCGTACTCGGCCAGGACCACGGGGGTCGCGCCGAAGGTGTCGGTCTCGACGATGTCAGCGCCCGCCTCGAGGTAGCGCCGGTGCAGCTCGAGGACCGCCTCCGGCGCGTGGAGCACCAGCGCCTCGTTGCAGCCCGCCAGCGCCGGTCCGCCGAAGTGGCGGTCCTCGAGCCCCATGGCCTCCAGTGCCGTGCCCGTGGCCCCGTCCAGGAGGAGGATCCGCCGTCCCAGCGCCTCCCGCAGCGCGGTGACCCGTTCGTTCACGGCCCCAGTGTACGGCAC
>JALXDW010000093.1 GCA_027070385.1 Chromatiales bacterium | reverse complement strand
AATTACCGAACATGAAGGGCGTATCATTCAAAGCCGCTCTGAAGATTCCATTATTCGTGAAATTGAAACTATCCGCGATAAGGTACCCGGCTTTACCGGTCATATTTCTGACCTCGGCGGTCCCACTGCCAATATGTATGAGCTTAAATGCAAGTCTGAAAAGATTGAATCGGCCTGCCGCCGACTTTCCTGTGTATACCCGGATATTTGTAAAAATCTGAATACCGATCACAAACCTTTAATTAATTTATATAAACGTGCGCGCGCATTGCCTGGTATAAAAAAAATATTTGTTTCTTCCGGTTTACGTTACGATATCGCAGTACGCTCGCCCGAATATATTAAAGAACTTGTCACCCACCATGTGAGTGGTTACTTAAAAATTGCACCGGAACATACCGAAGAAAACACCTTAAATAAAATGATGAAACCGGGCATTGGCTCTTATGATAAGTTTAAAACCTTGTTCGACAAGTTTTCAAAACAGGCAGGTAAAGAACAATACTTGATTCCTTATTTTATATCGGCCCACCCCGGCACCACCGATGAAGATATGCTTAACCTTGCATTGTGGTTAAAAGCCAATAAATTTCGCCCTGATCAGGTTCAGGCCTTTATTCCAACGCCACTGGCCATCGCCTCTGCAATGTACCATGCTGAAAAAAATCCACTAAAAAAAGTTGATAACAAATCTGAAAAAGTCCTCACCGCCAAAGGTGGCGCACAACGACGCTTGCACAAAGCCTTTTTACGTTATCATGATCCGGAAAACTGGCCGATTTTAAGAGATGCCTTAAAACGAATGGGACGAACGGATTTAATAGGCAATGGCAAAAAGCATCTTGTCCCTGCCTGGCAGCCGAACGGCACCGGCTTAAAAGCAGAGCGTGATGTTGCTCGAAATAAATATACTCAAACTAAATCAAGGAAAAAAACACGCCATTCTTCTAAAAAACCATCAAAACAAAGAAGACAGCACTAGATAAAAGACTATTACTCAACCGTGACAGACTTGGCCAGATTACGTGGTTGATCCACGTCAGTACCTTTCAGAATTGCCACATGATACGACAATAGCTGCAACGGAATAGTATGAATAATCGGTGATGTTTCATCTTCACACTCAACCACATTTAATACATGAATATTGTCTTCAGCCTTAAAGCCGGATTTTTCATCGGCAAAAACAAACAACTCACCACCGCGTGCTTTGACTTCCTGTAAATTGCTTTTAAGTTTTTCCAGCATGTCGTTATTCGGTGCTACCGAGATAACCGGCATTTCACTATCCACCAGGGCAAGTGGTCCATGCTTTAATTCACCGGCCGGGTAAGCTTCGGCATGAATATAGGAAATTTCCTTTAATTTTAATGCCCCTTCCATTGCCACTGGATAATGCAAACCGCGCCCTAAAAACAGTGCATGGCGTTTGTCAGCAAACATTTCCGAGATTTCTTTTATCTCATCATCCATTTTCAATACTTGATCGATTTTTGCAGGCAACGCTTCAAGCTGTTTCACCAGCTTTGCTTCTTTTTTATCATCAATGCCATGACGACGACCTACCACTATCACCAGCATTAATAAGGCAACAAGCTGTGTTGTAAAGGCTTTAGTGGAGGCCACCCCTATTTCCGGCCCGGCTCTTGTTAATAAAGTTAAATCACTTTCTCTCGTAAGAGAACTTTCAGGGACATTACAAATTGTCAGCGACTGACCAAACCCTAAACGCTTGGCTTCTTTCAAGCCAGCCAATGTATCGGCTGTTTCACCCGACTGGGAAATAGTGACAATTAAGGAATTATTTCGTACCACCGGTTTGCGATAACGAAACTCGCTGGCCACTTCAACACTACATGGAATGTTCGCCAGCGTTTCAAACCAGTGTCGCGCAACCAGTCCAGAATGGTAACTGGTTCCACAGGCAATAATATGCACGCCTTGAACATTATCAAACACTTCTTTTGCTTTTAAGCCAAAACTTTCTTCTAAAATTTTATTGCCACTAATGCGGCCTTCTAATGTATCAGTTACTGCACGGGCTTGTTCGTATATTTCTTTCAACATGTAGTGACGATATTCACCACGTTCGACAGAGTCTGCGGTTAATTCACTTTCTTTAATTTCGCGCTCAACCGGTTTGTTGTTGATATCGTAAATCGTGAGTGAGCTGCGGGTTATATCGGCTATATCCCCTTCTTCTAAAAAGATAAAACGCTGTGTGACCGGTAAAAGTGCAGCAACATCCGAAGCAATAAAATATTCCCCAATCCCTACCCCAATCACCAAAGGACTACCACTGCGAGCAGCAACGAGCCGTCCTGGTTCAGTATTACTGATAACACCTAGACCATAGGCACCATCAAGTTCTGTGACAGTTTCTTT
>JALXDW010000092.1 GCA_027070385.1 Chromatiales bacterium | reverse complement strand
TTATTATAGTTACAAATGGGCAGAAGTTTTATCTGCTGATGCGTTCTCAAAGTTTGAAGAGCAAGGTATTTTTGACCGGCAGACAGGGTTAGAATTTCTTCATACCGTTCTGGAGCAAGGTGGCAGTAAAGAGCCGATAGAATTATTTAAAGCATTCAGAGGTCGCGAACCTGAAATAGCCGCTTTGTTACGGCACGCAGGTATCGCAGCATAACAAACATCAAGGAATAAAAATGACAACCGGTTTAATGCGTTTTATGAATAATAAATTACGAATGGTTTTTCTGGGGCTGCTTGTTATCTATAGCAGCCAGAGTTTGGCAGAAAAATTATATGTTACTGATAGAATTTTACTGGGCATCCATCAACTTGCCGATGAGCAAAGCCCGATTTTAAAGTCCATTCCCAGTGGCAGTGTGGTTACCGTTATGAGTCGCCAGGGTAATTTTATCAATGTGCGTACTGAGGATGGCACCCAGGGTTGGGTTGCCGCCAATTTTCTGGTTAAAACCAAACCTGCGACCAAAGAATATGACAACCTGTTTGAACAATATCAGAAAACAGTTGAAACGTTGAAAGCAGTAAACGAGCAACTTACAAAAAAAGATCGTGAACTGCAAATTAAACGTGACCAGCTTTCAAATGCAAATACAACGATTAAAGAACTCAAAAAAGGTGTTGCAAATATACAAGCCGGTAATAATAAAGACAGTCAGCCGGTTAATGAGGATGAACTTGAAAAAGCACACCAGGAAATCAAGCGCCTGAAAACCAGATTACTTGCACTGGAACAACAGCAAAAAGACAGCAAGGATCAGGATCCCAACAGTACCCAGGCCAAACTCATCAAGGTGCAACAAGAAAATACTTTAATGCGTAACAGTATCGAAATGGCACTGGCCAGTCTGGAAGGCAAGCATGTACCAACAGCAGAAGAGCTGGCCGGTGTACGTGCCAGCTTCCCGGCATGGTACTGGGGTTTAACACTTGCAATGATTATTCTGGGCGTAATAGGCGGGATTGTTTGGAATGATTATAAAAACCGAAAACGACACGGTGGCTTTCGAATCTAGCCACGCAGCGTGTGCGAGAAGATAACGGGCGCATCCTCTGGTATTTTTTGAGGGGCATGATGAAAAATATTTCGGAATGCTCGCCTGCCTGATAACAATGCAGTCATCCTGAGTACAAAGGGCATTTTACAGATAGAAAAATATGAAATACAAAGACCTGAGAGACTTTATTAAATTACTGGAAGAGCGTGGCGAGTTAAAGCGTATTACGCAAGAGGTCGATCCCTATCTGGAAATGACAGAAATTTGTGATCGTACCTTGCGTGCTGCCGGCCCGGCTTTGTTATTTGAAAACCCCAAAGGGTTTGCTGTGCCGGTATTGGCTAATTTATTTGGCACACCGGAACGGGTTGCACTGGGTATGGGGGAGGAATCCGTTGAATCTTTGCGCGAAGTTGGAAAAGTATTGGCAATGTTAAAAGAGCCGGATCCGCCAAAAGGAATGAAGGATGCTTGGGATAAACTACCGGTCTTCAAACAAGTATTGAATATGGCACCGAAAGTTATCAAAAAAGCAGAATGCCAGCGGCATGTGATAGAAGGTGACGATGTTGATTTAACGAATATCCCCATTCAGACATGCTGGCCGGGCGATGCCGCACCCTTAGTAACCTGGGCATTGGTGGTCACCAAAGGGCCGAATAAAGCACGGCAAAACCTGGGTATTTATCGCCAACAAGTCATAGCTAAAAATAAAGTAATCATGCGTTGGTTGGCTCACCGTGGTGGTGCGCTGGATTTTAAAGACTGGCAAGCCAAACATCCGGGTGAACCTTTTCCCGTATCGGTTGCACTCGGTGCGGATCCCGCTACCATTTTAGGAGCCGTGACGCCGGTACCTGACAGCTTGTCCGAATATGCATTTGCCGGTTTGTTGCGTGGTGCTAAAACAGAAGTGACCACTTGCATTGGCAATGAGCTGCAAGTTCCGGCATCAGCTGAATATGTATTGGAAGGTGTGATCCATCCCGATGAAATGGCGGAAGAAGGTCCGTTTGGTGACCATACGGGCTATTACAATGAAGTGGATAAATTCCCGGTTTTTACTATTGAGCGGATCACCCATCGTGAAAAACCGATTTACCATAGTACCTACACGGGGCGCCCACCCGATGAACCGGCTATTTTAGGTGTGGCTTTAAATGAAGTGTTTGTACCGATTTTGCAAAAACAGTTTCCCGAGATAGTGGACTTTTATTTGCCACCTGAAGGTTGTTCATATCGTATGGCCGTTGTGAGTATGAAAAAACAATATGCGGGTCATGCCAAGCGGGTAATGATGGGGGTCTGGTCATTTTTACGCCAGTTTATGTACACCAAATTTGTTAT
>JALXDW010000091.1 GCA_027070385.1 Chromatiales bacterium | reverse complement strand
GTACAGTAAAATGGAACAAAAATTTATCGGTAACAATTAATGCGGCCATTGCCGCTATCGACAATGCAATGTCTGAACAGCTGTCTGCAATATTGCAAAATGAAAAATTCCAGAAACTGGAAGGTTCCTGGCGTGGACTACAACATCTGGTGATGAATACTGAAACCAGTAGCCAGTTAAAAATTCGTATGCTCAATATTAGTAAGAAAGAACTGACTAAAGACTTGTCCACTGCGGCTGAGTTTGATCAAAGTCAGATTTTTAAAAAAATATATGAAAGTGAATTTGGTATTGCCGGTGGTGAACCTTATGCTGCCTTGGTTGGTGATTATGAATTTTCCGCACACCCGGATGATATTGACTTATTAACCGACATGTCTAATATATCCGCTGCCGGTTTCTGTCCATTTATCTCTGCTGCAAGCCCATCCATGTTTGGTTTTGATAGTTTCACTGAATTATCAAAACCACGTGACCTGGAAAAAATCTTTGATTCAGCTGAATATATCTCCTGGCGCAGCTTCCGAGATAGCGAAGATTCGCGCTTTGTTACACTCACCATGCCACGAGTATTAGCACGTTTACCCTACGGCAAGGCCACCAAACCGGTTGAAGTATTCAATTTCGAAGAAGCACATATCAACAGTGACGGCAAACATCTTGAAGGTGAACATGATGAATATTGCTGGATGAATGCAGCCTATACTATGGGGACAACCATTACACAATCCTTTGCTGAAAATGGCTGGTGTACGAGCATTCGTGGTGCAGAGGGTGGTGGTAAAGTTGAAGGCCTGCCCTCTCATGTTTTCGTCAGTGATGACGGTGATATGGATCAGAAATGTCCAACTGAAATCGGTATTACTGACCGTCGTGAGGCTGAACTGAGCAAGCTCGGATTTTTACCATTGTGTCATTATAAGAATACCGACTATGCCGTCTTCTTTGGTGCACAAACAACACAAAAACCCAAAGCTTATGATGATCCTGATGCATCCTCAAATGCTGCTATCTCTGCACGTTTACCCTATGTGATGGCCACTTCACGTATTGCTCATTTTCTTAAAGTGATGGCACGTGATAAAGTGGGATCGTTTATGGAAGCCACTGATGCAGAAGAATGGCTTAACCGCTGGATAGGCAATTATGTCAATGCAAGTCCCGGTGCCAGTCCGGAAATGAAGGCAAAATTTCCATTTGCAGAAGCCCAGGTTGAAGTTAAAGAGGTTCCCGGCCAACCCGGTGTTTATAATGCCGTTGCCTGGATGCGTCCATGGTTACAAATGGAAGAACTCACTGCGTCTTTAAGACTGGTAGCAAAAATACCAAAAGCAGGTTAATAAAAAGTTGTAGGGGGCTGAAAGGCCCCCGCCTTGTTAAATGGATGTAGCCGTGTTGTCACCAAATAATATAAAATCCAACATACAATCACCGCCTGAACAACCTGTTGAAAGTAGTCCGGTATTACAATCGCTGATTAAGCAACCCAGCTATATTACAAACCTGAATACATTTTTATCTGAAAACGATACTGTAAAAGCTCTATTTTATTGGTTAAGTGAACATACACATGATCATTTGATCAAAAATAAAGATGATATAACAGCGATTATTCATCGTTCCATTTCTGAGATTGATCATCGTATCAATGATCAATTAAATATTATTATTCACCACCCAAAATTTCAGAAACTGGAAGCCTCTTGGCGTGGTTTGTGGTTTTTAACCCAGGAAGCCGGTGAGTCTAAAAATGTAAAAATAAAAGTACTGGATGCAAACTGGAGTGATGTCAGTAAAGACATTAATCGGGCTCTGGAATTTGACCAAAGCCAGTTATTCCAGAAAATTTATAACAATGAATATGGTATTGCAGGTGGCGAACCATTTGGTGTCATTATAGGTGACTATGAAATCAGTCATCATCCCTCCAAGCAGCACCCTTTTGATGATTTGGTAACCTTGGAAGGGATCGCAGAAATTGCGGCCACAGCATTTACTCCTTTTATTGCATCAGCCTCGGCTGAACTGTTTGGACTCGATAAATTCACTGGATTAGGTAAACCACTGAATCTGGAAAATATTTTTAGCCAGAAAGAATATATTAAATGGCACCAATTTAGAGATAAAGCCGATACACGCTTTATTGGTCTGACTCTGCCAAGAATTTTACTTCGCCTACCTTATCGTAGCCAACCTGGAAGTTATAAAGGTATCTTCTTTTTTGAGAAAACAGCAACAAATGATAATGAAAATTATCTATGGGGAAATGCCAGTTATGGATTTGCCAGTATACTCCTACGTGAGTTTATTAACGTAGGCTGGTTTGGGCACATCCGTGGTGTGGTACGCAACCAGATTGGTGGTGGATTATTGACAACATTGCCGGTTGATTACTTCAAAACGGATGCTGAAAATATTCAGACAAAACCTGTAACCGATGTCATTATTAGTGATCGCCTTGAACGGGAGTTGAGCGATATGGGGCTCATACCACTATGTCAGTGCTATGACAGTCCCTTTGCAGCTTTTTATAATAACCAATCAGTACATAAGCCCAAACGACAAAATAGCAAAGAAGCCAATGTTAATGCCAAATTATCAGTGATGTTACAACATATTTTATGTGGTTCACGTATTGCACATTATATAAAGGTTATTTTCAGAGATAAAATTGGTTCCTTCCAATCAGCCACAATGGTCGAAGAATACATACAAAACTGGCTGCATAATTACACTACCGGACGGGAAGATCTGGAGTGGGAAGCGCAAGCCCAATATCCCCTTCGTGAGGCCTATGTCAAGGTAAAAGAGCATCCTGCCAAGCCTGGACAATTCTTGTGTGTTATTCATTTAAAACCGCATTACCAACTTGATCAGATGGTATCAGAACTCGAACTTGCAACTGAATTATTAAAAACAGGTTAGATGTATGGTACAGATCAATAAAAATAAGAAACTGCGTGCATCAATACTCGACCGGCTTCTCGATGATGAACCCCAGCTAAAACAGGATGAGGATACAAACAAATATCATAAATTGAAACATCTACGTAATAGTGTACGCCGTGATCTTGAAAACCTGTTGAATACACGTCATCGCATTATGGAACCAGATGAAAACTTTGAACAACTCGAATTATCACTCCTGAACTACGGTTTACCTGATCTGGCAACAGTGAATATGTCGGATATTGAGAAAAAACAACAGTTTATTGATCAATTTGAAACCATATTGCGTACTTATGAACCACGCTTCAAATCTGTCAAAATATCCCTGCATGAAAATACAGATAACCTGGATCGTACTGTGCGTTTTAGAATTGATGCTACCTTGTATGCTGACCCCTACCCGGAAGTTATCGTTTTTGATTCCGTGATGGAACCGGTAACACGCTCCATTAACGTTAAGGAGGTTGGCAGTGTCTGATGAATTACTCCCCTATTTCGAAAAGGAACTTGCTTTTATTCGCCAACTTGGATCAGAGTTCTCGAAAGAACAACCAAAAATTGCAGGACGCCTAGGGATTAACAGCGATACTATCGAAGATCCACATGTCTCACGATTAATTGAAAGCGTTGCTTACTTGAATGCAAGAATACAGCACAAACTTGATGATGATTTTCCTGAACTGAGTGACTCATTGCTGGGGGTACTATTTCCACATTACCAACGACCAATTCCTTCAATGAGTATCGTACAGTTTGATGCAGATGAAGAGCAACTGGATAGCCGTTATCTCATAGAAAGAGACACCTTACTTGAAACCGACCTGTTTCAGGGAGAACGCTGCCACTTTTCAACCGTGTACACAACCGAACTGCTTCCTATCAAGGTCGTATCCGCCCAAGTCATTGGTCAGCCCTTTATTGCACCGGGTTCTGCATCTATCAAAGGTGCTAAAAGTGTT
This sequence comes from Chromatiales bacterium, assembly GCA_027070385.1. Lineage (GTDB taxonomy): Bacteria > Pseudomonadota > Gammaproteobacteria > UBA6429 > Thiohalophilaceae > SZUA-37. The sequence continues at coordinate 4,272 of JALXDW010000091.1, read as the reverse complement.
TTAAAAATATCACTTGAGACTTTTTCAACATCCATGGCATTTTCAGAACTGGGAATTGAACGCATACGTTTTTATCTGAAAGGACAATCTCAACATATTAATCCTTTATATCAATTACTGCTGAATCAATGTATGAATGTCGTGGTCGCAGGTTCGGAAGATGACACTTCAGCAATCCACATCGGTAAAGATTGTATTGAATCTGTGGGCTTTAACGAGGAACAGGGTATTCTACCTTATCCACCCTCCTCATTTATTGGATATCGGTTATTAACAGAATATTTTGTATTTCCAGAAAAATTTATGTTTGTTGAACTTACCAATATAAAAGATGCCATTAGTCACAATAATGGAAATAAACTGGATATTTATATTTATTTAGCGGAGTCAGATGTCGAACTTGAACACAACATTTCACATGAAACTTTCATGTTAGGCTGTACTCCTGTTGTTAATTTATTCAAACAAAAAGCAGACCCAATAAAACTGGATCACACCCAGCATGAATATCAGATCATTCCTGATGCAAGACGACCTGCCGGATTCGAGATCTACTCCATTGATCATGTTGTTGCAACCAGCTCAGCAGGAGAGCAGCAAGAATTTCATCCTATTTATGGACTCACACATGAATATCAGGAAAGTGAAACACATTCTTTTTGGTCTACCAGCCGCCGTCATGCAAAATCAGGTAATTTTGAACGTGATGATGCAACCGATATGTACATTAATCTGCTTGATCTTAATTTTAACCCCAACCTGACCGATGATCGTATTCTTGTTATTGATACAACCTGCAGCAACCGAAATCAACCAGCAAAACTTCCATTCAATAGCGAACAACCACGATTCCAATGCGTGAGCAGCGCACCACCTTGCAGTAAGATTCGCTGTGTGACAAAACCCACAGCAACTGTACAGCCGCCACTCCGTAATCATGCACGTTGGCGTTTATTATCACACCTGAATTTAAACCATTTATCATTAACCGGGGGTGAAAACGCGACTGAAGCCCTAAAAGAAATACTCCGGCTGTATGATTTTAATGAATCAGCTGTTACCCGAACTCTCATTGCTTCAATTCAAAGTGTAGCAGCACAGCCTATTAGTGCACCATTAAATGTCGATGGTCATGCAACATTGTGCCGTGGTATTGAAGTTGAAATAGTACTGGATGACGCCCAACTAGCTGGCAGCAGTTCATTTCTGTTTGCCAGTATTCTGGAACACTTCTTTGCACTTTATTGTTCAATGAACTCCTTTACACGTGTACTGGTAAAACTTAAAAATAAAGAAGGTTATCTTAAAAAATGTCCACCACGCGCCGGCAAGAAAATACTTCTGTAATCCAACACCTTACTAGCAACACAGCCGCCTTTTCTTTTATTCAGACGGTGCGTTTGTTAGAACGGAGTTCACATTATGCCGATAAACATAAAGGAGTGCCAACAACTGCAATTGCTGGATTTTCACCACCCGAATCCGAGAATATACGCTTCAAGACTAACCAGGAACTTGTGTTTTTCTCATCCGATGTTTCCAATATCCAGGCCAATAAAAACCAGGTAAATAATAACCAACAATGGCAAGTAGTTGTTAACTTTCTTGGGTTATCCGGTGGTAGTGGTACTCTTCCTTATCATTATACTGAACTGATACTGCAACGGATTAAACTTAAAGATCGTTCATTGCTGGACTTCCTGAATCTGTTCAATCATCGTAGCATTTCACTCTTTTACAAAGCATCCATAAAATACCGATTACCGATTGAATATGAACGCTATCGTCTAACAGATAAAACCAGGAATAAAAAAGATAACCACACCCAGGCGTTGTTGGCACTTATCGGACTGGGAACTCGAAATACTGATAATCGCCTGTATACTAATGATGAGTCATTATTGTTTTATAGTGGCTTATTCAGTCACACTATAAAAACAACTTCAGGACTAAAACAAATTCTGCAACATCATTTTTCTATTCCGGTAAAAATAAAGGAATTTGTAGGTCAATGGCAACCATTAATTGATGATGTGCGTACTCGCCTGACATCCAGAGCTTTACCCAAAGGACAAAATGCCAGCCTGAGTCGTTCAGCAATTTTGGGTAAAAAAGGCTGGCATGCACAGGGTAAAATACAGATTATTCTAGGCCCTCTCAATAAAAAACAATTACAACAATTTACACCTGGAACTAAGGCATTAAAGTCACTGAATGAAATTGTCAAGTTATACACCAATATGGAATGTAATTATGATTTTGTTATTCGAGTCAACCGTTCAGATATTCCAGATAAAGTTATACTGAGTAAAACATCACCACCAATAGTTGGATGGAACACATGGTTACCTAAAACAGGAAAGCAACCTGATAAAAATGGAACGGTTGATATTATTATTTCACCGAACAGATTGAAGTAATAATATTCCAGAAAGAAAATAATTATGAACAGCAAACTAATAGAAATAATAGTACGCCAATAAATAAAACAAAAGAAAAATCATAAAAAGATCGTAGAGGGAGAATCATGATCAACATCAATTTGAAGTCATTAGTGGGAAAATTAAATAATCCTTGTCAGAAAGCACTTGAAGGTGCAGCTGGATTTTGCCTTTCACGTCAACATTATAATGTTGAAATTGAACACTGGTTTATCAAACTGTTAGAAATACAAGACAGCGATCTCCTGGCAATTCTGGATAAATTTGAAGTCAATCCCGGGAAATTTGCACAACAGCTTAACAAAGAACTGGAACATCTAAAATCGGGAAATACGCGTGCCCCAGCACTATCGCCAACAGTTGTTGAACTGGCAAAAAGTGCCTGGATGCTAGCATCCATCGACTATCAACATCCACAAACCACATCTGCACATTTACTGGCGGCAATATTGCTGGATGATAATATACGACGGACAACCGCTGTCACAAGTGGTGAACTTGAAAAGATTACCCCTGATTCACTTCGCAATGTTATCGGTTCTATTGTTGGCAGCACATCCGAATCAGAAAATAGTCAACATACGCGTAACACTATTACTAATAATGAAAATAATACAGACAGCCCAAGTAAAACACCTTCACTTGATAAATTCACAATTAATCTTACTCTTTCAGCTAGACAAGGTAAAATAGATCCGGTACTTGGTAGAGATGAAGAAATACGGCAAATTATTGATATATTAATTCGTCGTCGACAAAATAATCCAATACTCACCGGAGAAGCAGGTGTAGGTAAAACAGCCGTTGTTGAAGGTTTTGCACTGCGCATTGCATCAGGTGACGTACCTGATCAACTAAAAAATATCACTCTTCTAAGCCTTGACCTTGGACTATTGCAAGCCGGTGCCAGTATAAAGGGTGAATTCGAGAATCGCCTGAAATCAGTTATAAGTGAAGTAAAAGCTTCAGCGGAACCCATTGTACTTTTTATTGATGAAGCCCATACAATGATTGGTGCTGGTGGAAAGGAAGGACAAGGAGATGCGGCAAATTTATTAAAGCCTGCATTAGCTAGAGGTGAATTAAGAACAATAGCAGCGACAACATGGGCTGAGTACAAGAAATATTTTGAACGGGATGCAGCATTAACCCGCCGTTTTCAAGTTGTAAAAATCGAAGAACCCGATGAAGAAAAAGCTATTAACATGATGCGAGCTATATCGGCAATGTTACAAAATCATCATGGCGTCCGAATTATGGATGAGGCCATTATTGAGTCAGTAAAATTATCGAGTCGTTATATTACAGCACGTCAATTACCCGACAAATCTGTTAGCTTGCTCGATACTGCCTGTGCACGTGTTGCATTAAGTCAAAGTGCAACGCCTATCGCCATTGAAGACAGTCAACGCCAAATCATGCAATGCAAGACTAATATCAAGTTACTTGAGCGAGAGAATGCTATTTCAGATAATTGCAATGAGCAAATTGACAGTATCTATTCCGAGTTAAATAATCTTCAAAGTCAACTTGAAAAGCAACAAACACAATGGGAAAAAGAACAAAAAATCACAAAACAGATCCATCAATTACAGCAAGAAATTGAGGCCGACTTCCATAAAAATAACTTAAATGAACTATCTCCCGAAAATACAATAAATAAGGACAAAAATAAAAAAACTGAACTATCAGACAGTCAACGTAGAAAAATAAAATCCAGATTAAAAACCTTGCTCGATCAGTTAACTGAAATTCAAGATGAAAATCCAATGATACAAATAAATGTGGGTAGTCAGGCTATTGCAGAGGTGGTAGCAAACTGGACAGGCAT
>JALXDW010000090.1 GCA_027070385.1 Chromatiales bacterium | reverse complement strand
ACCGGAAAGGGAATCAAGGAACTTACGGGTACCGGAATTGGCTATCGTACCAATATTGTCAATCACTTCCTGACGATTCATACCAATTCCGTTGTCCATCACAGAAATCGTTCTTGCTTCCTTGTCAATATCAATGATTAATTTTAATTCATGATCATTTTCAAATAAGGCATCATTTTTAAGTGCTTCAAAACGCAGTTTATCGCAAGCATCCGAGGCATTTGAAATCAACTCACGCACAAAAATTTCCTTATTGGAATACAAGGAATGAATCATTAAATTAAGTAACTGTTTTACTTCAGTTTGAAAACTAAGGGTTTCTTTTTGGGTGTCCACGGTCATTTATTACTCCTGAAAATATTTCTGTCTGCGATAAGTTTCGATACAACTAAATTGAATACCTAAATAAATGGGGCAACAACCCTGTGGTTTCAAGGGATGATTTGAATATTTTTCAATATTATGATTAACTGGATTTATTCTTTATAAATCATATTGTTATGAGCAATACTGATGAATAGTAAAGTACCTCGATGATAACTTGCCTTGAGGTTACATTGCTGTTAAAACTTGAATAGATAAAACAACCCGGGAAAACCAAGCATGCGTTCTTTAATTTTATTGTTAATACTGGTCGCACTCAGTACCTGGGTTGGCTTTGCGCTGCGACAAAATAACAACCCCAATGCAAAAATTGCTTTTACGATTGCAGGCGTGTTGGTGCTGTTATTTTTGGCAGGGTTTTTCAGGTTTATATAACAAAGCCGTTACAAGCAATAGCGCGGCAATCTGGTAGCTTATGCCACTTCTCATGCAGATTGCCACGCTTATTGTTCACGTTCACAATAACAAACTTACGCTAATTTGGCTTTTGCTGTATCAACCGCAACACCACTGTTAATTTTTGCACCCATGTTCGTTATAACTTCATCCAGTGCATTGAGGCAGTATTCAATATTTTTTGCATTACAGGCAGCCCCCATTAAACCGATGCGCCAGACTTTACCGGCTAATGCTCCCAAGCCTGCGCCAATTTCAAGATTATAGTCATTTAACAATTTCGAACGAACGGCAGCATCATCCACCCCTTCCGGAATGGTAACGGCATTAAGCTGTGGTAAACGGTCGGCTTCATTAACAATAAATTCCAACCCCATCGCTTCAATACCGGCACGTAAAGCCTGATGCATTTTGGCATGTCGCGCCCATGAATTTTCAATGCCCTCTTCCTGCAGAATCACCAGTGCTTCATGCAGTGCATATAAATTATTGACCGGTGCCGTATGGTGATAGGCACGTTTGGCACCGCCACCCCAATATCCCATCACCAGACTTAAATCCAGAAACCAGCTTTGTACCGGCGTTTTGCGATTTTTAATCACACTCGCAGCACGCTCATTAAAGCTCACAGGGGATAAACCTGGCGGTGCCGACAAGCATTTTTGAGTACCGGAATAAATGGCATCAATCCCCCAATCATCCACTCTTAATTCGGTACCACCGAGTGACGTCACCGCATCCACAATCACCAGGCAATCATGTGCATGTGCCAATGCCGTCAGTGCTTTTGCATCGGATTGTGCTCCGGTTGAGGTTTCTGCATGTACAAAAGCCAGAATTTTTGTATCCGGGTTATCTTTCAATGCCTGTTCCACTTTGGCAAGATCAACCGCTTTACCCCAGTCATCTTCAACCATCACTGCAGTGCCACCACAACGTGTTACATTTTCTTTCATTCGCCCGCCAAAGACACCGTTTTGGCAAACAACCACTTTGTCACCCGCTTCCACCAAATTTGTAAAACAGGTTTCCATTCCGGCAGAACCTGGCGCAGACACAGGAAAGGTCAGTTCATTTTTTGTTTTAAAAGCGTACTGCAATAACTGTTTCATCTCATCCATCATGCCAACAAACTCTGGATCAAGATGACCGATAGTTGGGCGTGATAAGGCCTGTAAAACTCGAGGGGAAACATCAGAAGGACCGGGCCCCATTAACGTACGTGGTGTTGGATGAAACGATGATATTGTCATAATGCACCTAAATTGTTTACTAATAATGATTTAAAAAAACGAACCGGAGTATACCTTAATTCAACCTATACCTTAATACCTAAGTTTATTACTAAGGTATAGCAAATACCTTGTAATTAATTCCATACAAATAATATGTCTCACTCGGGACAGTGTCGCGCTTCACTATTGAATATTTTTCTGTTAAAAATAGCGGTTCCCATCCATTTGGCAGATTTGAAGGATCCCCCCGTGACTGAACTTCCCCTTATTCTTGAAGCAGAACAATTGCAAACCACTCTTGATAACAACGATGTGGTTGTTATTGACTTGTCTCAACCGACGAGTTACTTACAACAGCATATCCCGGGTGCTTATTTTTTAGATTACAGCTGGAT
>JALXDW010000089.1 GCA_027070385.1 Chromatiales bacterium | reverse complement strand
GCGGCGGAAAGATCAACTTTTTCCCAAAGGCCCTGGTCCCTGGTCATAGCGGCCCTAGCCAGCCCGTTCTTGGGCTTGTTGCGGTCCCAGGGACGCCTCGGCCGCCGCGTGCTCTTGCAGCAGCTTTTGCAGCTCGTCCACGCCTTGTTGCTCCTCCAGGATCAGGTCCTCAAGCAAAACCACCAGCGGGCGATCCTCCGCGCAGATCTCCAGCGCCTGGCGATAATGCTCCACGGCGGCTTGTTCAAACGCCAAAGCATGCTGGAGCATCTGCCGCACGTCGGTGGACTGCTGCACCGTGCCGCGTTCCAGGGTGGGTACGCCCCCCAAGGCTACAATCTTTTCCCCAATGAGCTTGGCGTGCCGAAAACACTCCTCGGCGCTTTCAAAAAACATCTTGGCATAAGGCTCCCGCCACAGACCACGCACCAGAAAAGCCTGCTGGGCATACTGGGCCAGCCCGGTCCACTCGTGCTTGAGAATCTCGTTGAGCTTGTCAATGGCTTTCTGCTTGTCCATGGATTGGTTCCTTTCCGGCAAGAGGGCCGCAGGTGCTCCCACACAGAGCGTTCGTCCCTTTGGGTTTACCAGTATCATAGGCCCTGGCCGGGGCAAAACAATTCGCTCTCAAGCAGTTTCAAGGGCCGGGCATCGGAGCTGAAAACGATTTGCAACTACGCCCTTGGGCCAGCGGCACCGCCTGGGGGCAGAGGGAGCGTCCCACCGGGAGTTTTGCCGCTTTGATAATATTTTCTACCCGCTGAACATCCTGTTCCGTTAACCAGTTTTCACGCATTGACAAATCGGCCGCCATTAGCATACCGATACCAACTGCTTCACCGTGAAGCCAGTTACCGTAACCAGCACCGGATTCAATCGCGTGACCAAAGGTATGCCCAAGATTCAATAACGCTCTGACCCCGGCTTCGTGTTCATCAGCGGCCACCACATCGGCTTTGCACTGGCAGGATATTTCAATGGCATAACTTAATGCTTCGGGGTCACGTGCCAGTAACTTATCCATATTTTGTTCTAACCAGCCGAGAAAATCAGGCAGTCGGATCAGACCATATTTAATGACCTCGGCCAATCCGGCACTGAGTTGCTTGTCTTCCAGTGTATTGAGAGTTTCAATATCAGCAAGTACGCAGCTGGGTTGGTGAAAAGCACCGATCATATTTTTCCCTAATGGATGATTCACGCCGGTTTTACCACCCACGGATGAGTCGACCTGAGCTAACAGAGTAGTGGGTATTTGTATAAAATTAACACCACTCTGGTAACTTGCAGCAGCAAAACCGGTCATATCACCCACAACGCCACCACCTAGAGCAACCAGGGTACAGTAACGATCAAAATGGTTGGACAACAGTGCGTCATAAATCAGATTAAGATCGTTTAACGTTTTATGCTGTTCACCATCGGGGAGTATCACTGTTTGGCATTGGAAGTCAGCGAATAAAGCCTTAGCCTGTTGCAGATACAAGGGCGCAACAATATCATTACTGACAATCATGACTTGCGAGCCATGCACATGGGGGGTAACGAGTTCTTTTTTTGAGAGCAACTGGTTTCCAATATAAATTGGATAACTGCGTTCGCCCAAATTAACGGTTAATGTTTTCATCATTTAATTATACGTTAAGTCAGTGTTGAAATTAAATTTAAAACGACGGTGCAAACTGTTATTCTGTTTTATCTAACTGCGCAATAATCTGTTTAATAGTGGTTTTTACATTGCCATTTCCGGTATCAATAATAATATCGGCAATTTCTTTATAAAGCGGATCCCGTTGCTTTAAAAGCATTTCAATTTTTTCGCGCGGATTTTCGGTTTGTAGCAGAGGGCGATTTTTATCCAAACGGGTGCGTTCCCAGAGCTGTTCTATCTTTGCGGACAAATAAATGACAATACCACGTTGGCGGAGCATTTTTCGATTTTCCAGTGTTAAAACAGCTCCACCACCGGTTGCCAGAACAATGCCTTTTTTCTGGCTGAGTTCATCCAGCATTGCCGTTTCTCGTTTACGAAAACCTTCTTCACCTTCAAGCTCAAAAATAAGTGGAATATTGGCACCGGTTTTATTTTCAATTTCATGATCACTGTCAAAAAATGTCTTATGTAATTGTCTGGCAAGCTGACGCCCGATCGTGGTTTTGCCCGAACCCATCGGGCCAACGAGGATAATATTCTGTTTTTGTGACATGGTCTTTGACACTATTAAATGAAGTTTTAAGCATATCAGCTTTTAACGAAGATAAAAGTTTGTTGTGTTCGAATCTCATTGCGATGGTTAATTTCAGGCAAAAAAAGAGGGCAAATATTGCCCTCTTCTGGTGATATACCACCGTATTTTAAAGCGTTAAGTTATCACTGATAATTTTGGGTGTGACAAAAATCAGTAACTCTGACTTG
>JALXDW010000088.1 GCA_027070385.1 Chromatiales bacterium | reverse complement strand
ATATCGCATAAACAAAAAAATTGTATGACGGCATTGTTGTGGGCTGCACGTGAAGGGCATGCAAAAGTGCTTAATATTTTATATCGCCTGGGTGCTAACCTGAATAGTATGGATAATAGCGGTCATACGGCATTATGGTATTCAGTACAAAATGGCCATATTCAGGTATTCAATTTATTGTTAGCCGCAGGTGCGGATATTGAAAAGAAAGATAAAGATGGCCATAGCCTGTTAGCCATGGCTGCAGCAGCGGGTCATGCCAATATCGTAAAAGCATTACTGGCAAAAAATGCCAATATTGAGTCGCGCACTAATACAAGAAATACAGCACTTATTCTGGCTGCCGATGCAGGGCATTTGTCGGTTGTTAAGTTATTACTATCCAAAAAAGCAAAAATTAATGCAAAAAACATATATGGCAATACGGCTTTGATTGAAAGTGTAAGGAATGGGCATATAAAAGTAGTGGATTATTTATTAAAGAAAGGTGCAAAAGTAAATTTGCGCAATAAAGATCGTAAAACAGCATTAATGATAGCGCAGAGTACACATCAGCAAGCAATAATCCGATTACTTGAAAAGAGTAACAATGATACATTTTTTGGAATGTTTTAGTCAGCGATATTATTCAAGGCTTGTCTGTTTGCAGAATCTTTAAAAGTCATAAATATAACCAAGGTTAATATAAAAGCTGGTTTCTTTGGTATTGGTTGTGCCATCAATCTTTTTGAAGTCATAGCCCGTATCAAGTTCAACTTTAAAATTGCGTTTCAGGTTGTAATCCAGTCTTACGGATGGTTTGAATATTGTTCTGTTCACGCCGTTACTTTGTGTTTGAGTTTCGTAACGAAGACGTGGGCGAATTTTCCATTCTTTATTCAGTATAATTCTTGAATTCAAATCATAAGTGGTAGTGTCAGCACTGCTTCGATTTGCAATGCGTACACCGATAATACTGACATCATTCTCAGTCAGTAAGTTATTGCCGATAAATTGTAACGAATAAGCGGTTTCGTTGCCGGTGGATTGTGTTGCGGCAACACCGTCCGATGCGGGTGTGCCGGATAAATTGGATACTGTGATATCACCATTAAGCTGGTATTTTTTAATCAGCGGAGTGGAACCGGATAGAGTAATCGTTTTATAGGTTGCCGTCCTGTCTTGAGCCAATGCGCGCAACTCTTCTTCTGTTTTTGCCGCAGCGAGTGATTCAAAACTTGTAACCGTTTGGCCAATCAGTGCATTGCTGGTAGTGAGTGTGGGTGACTTGCGATAATCCACGACCAGATTCAGGCTGCTTACATTTTGTTTTCCGAACAACCAGTTAGTAATCAATGTTGCAGTGTTGAGCTCGGAATAGGATGTATCATAGTCGAGTAGGGCAAATACGGAACGCTGACTGTTAACCGAACGGACTTCTGTGCCAATGGCTTCACGATCTGAAATACTATGGCGCATTTGTTGTATGGCGTAAAAAGTTGCATCCCAGCTACTGACAATATCGGTAACTTCCAGACCCAGGCCATAAAAATTGGTATCTGTTTTGACATTGTTATCACGGCTGCTTCGGACAGGATAGCCGTAACTGAAGGTTGTTTTATATTTATTTGTTAAGGGGTAGTCGATAATAATGCCGTCAAAGCGGCCTAAAATGCCATAATTATGGCTTGTTTGCCGGCCAAAACGAGTGTGTAAACCGGATTTTTTTGCGGTGATATCCGCATAAAGTTTAGACAGCCGGCTATCGGAGCTGTCTTTATTGGTTAATGCGTCATAACGGTGGCTGCCATCAAAACGGAAGCGCATGTCATAGTCCTCACTTCTTCGGCGCATGGAGAGTGACAGGTTTGTTGTGAGTGAGTTATCCACTTTGGTTGTTCCGGTCTGATCACTGTCATCTGTCTGATAGCGATAGAACTGGAAAAGCGCACCGAATGTTTCCCACTTTACTTCTTTAGATTTACGTTTATCAGCACGTCTTATTTTTTTCTTTGGTTTTAAGCGGGCAGTTAAAATAGTTTCAAGTCGTTGTCTGACACGTTCGGTATTCTCGCCATCATTGGGGTAATCTTTTAAATATTTACGGTAAGCTGCCTTGGCATGTGCAATTTGGCCGTTACGTTCACGTGCCAATCCGAGATATTCCAATGCAAGTTTTTTTTCATCACCTTGTGCCAGTTGATAGGCTTTTTTGTAATAGCTAATGGCTTTACGGTATTCACCATCAATCATTGCATTACGGCCTTTGTCCATTAAAAAGTTGACTTTTTTGTTCTCGGATTTACCTGTAACAATAAAATCTTTATCGGGAATATTAATTCTGGGCTTAATCTCTTTCTTTGGTTTGGCCTGTTTTTCTTTAGACTCTTCTTTTTTTGCTGCTGCCAGAGGGTCGAGTGCCAGCCACTGTTTTGCCTTTTTC
>JALXDW010000087.1:406-8248 GCA_027070385.1 Chromatiales bacterium | reverse complement strand
TATCATTGAGCAACATGTATTTATGTTAAGGATAAGATTAGAACCGGTGTTTAGAACATGATTTTGGCCGGGCTGTTAACAAGCCGGTTGTATATCCATGGTGTTTTTATTCAGTCGTTATTCTTAAAAAATTCCAGCTTGATAAAACTCACTTTGAGCAAACAGCCCTCTACCGCTATTCTCTTATTTTTCTTGAGTGGTAGTGATATCAAGGCAACCCGGAAAATGTGCTTTTAAAGTAAAGCTTGCACAATACTTGTGACGCAAAAAATAAAACGGTAAATTAATAATGGCTTGTGCGATTGATATCAGCCTGAACAACAGCCACTGATAAAGGTGCTGCAGATTAAGTTTAAGTTGATTGCCTCGGCTACAGTATTTGAAAACAGGGTTTCAGGCTAACCCGAACGGGTTAACCTTGTGCTGCTATAAGTTATTGATTTTTCTGGCTTAAATGCTTACATAGACTGTCTTTTATGCTAAAATTCAAGTTACAGAACATTCAACTTATCATGGAAATGTAAAATGAAATTACACCGGTTTATTCCGGCAATAATCCTGTTATTCGCTGTGTCGCTCAATGCTTTTGCGACCCCTACTTTGCAAGTACATGGCGTTGATAGCATGACCGGAAACCTTTCTGCCGATGAAGACACATGGTTTTTATCGACACCAAGCGGTGAACTGGAATTAATCGCTACCTTTGGCAGCGATACAATGACCATTGAAAATGCTTTTTTGGTTTTGACTACCTCCGCAACATCGGGTAACCCCTTTTCCGGCACTACAAAATATGATGATTCCGATGCCTTTGAAGCATCTATTGGTGCCAGTTTTAATAATCATTCTCCCTATGGGCTTGGGGCGTCAGAAATTGATACCTTTGCTTATAACGTGGGTGACTTTACCTATACAGCGGGCAGTAGCACAAAAGATTGTAATGCCAGTTACCCTGATGTTCCTCTGGGAACAACAGAGTGTGCAGCGTCAGCGGGTGTTGGTGATATTAAAATGTTTGCTTTTGATTATTCCGCTTTAGCACTGGACTGGGTACATTTTGATTTGGTCGCGTTTGTTACTGCAGAAAAAGGTAAAAGTGGCAAATGGGTGTCCACCTGGGATATTAATCCGGGAAGTCATGATACGACATGGCAAAGTGTTCCAGAAACCGGCAGTCTATTTTTACTGATAGCAGGTTTAGCAGGGCTGATAGTGGTAAGGCGTACCATATAAAAAAGCCTGTTTCACAAATATTCAAAAACCTCGCTAATCAGCGAGGTTTTTTTTTATTGGATAAATATGTAAGAATGGGCAAAACGACAAAAGGCTTAATACAATTATCCAACAAACCCCTAATATCATTGCCCGCCCCGAACACAATATTTCGCGTAAAGATATATCAAGAAGCGCGTTAAAGGTTCTGTATACCCTTAAAGATGCAAATTATGAGAGTTATCTTGTTGGTGGTTGTGTGCGTGATTTGCTGCTTGGCCATCAGCCTAAAGATTTTGATGTTGCAACCAATGCAACGCCTGAACAAGTAAAAGCATTGTTTCGTAACAGTCGAATCATAGGCCGGCGGTTTCAAATTGTGCATGTACGCTTTGGGCGTGAGATTATCGAGGTGACAACGTTTCGGGGACCACACGATGCCGAAACGGTGCAACAGCATGTGTCGGATGAAGGCATGTTACTGCGGGACAATGTCTATGGAACCTTGGAGCAAGATGCCTGGCGTCGGGATTTTACCGTTAATGCCCTGTACTACACGGTGAAAGATTTTTCGATTGTTGATTACACGCATGGAATGGATGATCTGAAATCGAAAACAATTCGTATGATAGGGGAGCCGGATGTCCGCTTTAAGGAAGATCCGGTTCGTATGTTAAGAGCCATCCGGTTTGCAGCCAAACTTGATTTTAAAATACAGCATGATGATGAAGTTTCCATTAAAAAAGCACTGGATGATAACATTCATTTACTCGAAGCTGTTTCATCAGCGAGACTGTTTGATGAAGTGCTTAAATTATTTATGGGGGGATATGCAGAGGCGGTTTATGAACTTCTGATTAAGGAAAATATTTACCAGCGGCTTTTTCCTTTTGAGCAGGAAGTCGAAACGGATTTTTATATTGCATTTATTAAACAGGGTTTGGTTAATACGGATACTCGTATTCAACAGGAAAAACCGGTTACTCCTGCCTATTTATTTGCTGTTTTATTGTGGCCTGCTGTTGAAATATTAACAAAACAACTGCTTTCTCAGGACATACCGATTGTTCAGGCAATTAATCTTGCCGGACAGGAAGTAATAGAAAAGGTCAATCTACGGATCACAATACCTAAACGGTTCCGTTATATGATGCGGGATATCTGGACATTGCAGGTTCGACTACCTAATCGTATTGGCAGGCGTGCTTATAAATTACTGGAACAAAAACGTTTTCGTGCCGGTTATGATTTTTTAGTGTTGCGAAGTCAGGTCAGCCAGAGTGAAATCAATGAAACCGATATAAACCAATTATCGGCTGATGAATTGGCCGCGTTAGCTGACTGGTGGACACAATTTCAGTTTGAGTCAGAAGCAGGCAGAAAAACAATGTTAAATGCACTGCCAAAGCCGGCATCGAAACGTAGAAAAAAGAGAACAAAGCGTCATTAAAGCGGCAATAACGGGTTTTATTATGTTAGAAAATGCGTATATTGGGCTGGGCAGTAATTTAGACAATCCATTGTTACAGGTAAAGACAGCGATAAAGGAATTGAATGCCTGTAAAGATATGAGTGTGGATGCCGTTTCCAATATTTACAAAAGCAAACCCCTGGGTACAGCAAATAATCAGCAACAAGCTGATTATATTAATGCGGTGGTACGCATCAAGACTTGGCTATCTCCCTTTGATTTACTGGATATCTTGCAAGTACTGGAAAAGAAACATCATCGTGTCAGGGAATATCATTGGGGACCTCGCACGCTGGATTTGGATATTCTGCTTTATTCAGATCAGGTTCTGGCATCTGAACATCTGACTATTCCGCATCCTGAACTCACAAAGCGTGATTTTGTACTTTATCCTTTGAATGACATCAATCCGGATCTGGATATTCCCCTGCACGGTAAACTTGCAGATATTTTGCCGACTGTTTCAAAAGAAAACCTGATTTTTGTGGAAGGGCATGTTGAGTTGCAGGATATTATAATATGAAGGCCGAGCATCTGAAATACATTGTGATTGATGGCCCGATTGGTGTGGGCAAAACGACTTTGGCAAAAAAGCTTGCCAACAGTTTTGGCTCGGATTTAATCCTTGAAGGGCCGGAAAATAATCCATTTCTGGAACGTTTTTATCGTGATCCGAAAGGTGCTGCTTTTCAAACGCAATTATTCTTTTTATTTCAGCGCGCAAAACAGTTACAGGATATTCATCAGGACGATATGTTTCAGCCGGTGCGTGTTGCGGATTATTTAATAGAAAAGGATCGCCTGTTTGCAGAGCTTACTCTGGACGCAGACGAATATAAACTTTATTTGCAGGTCTATGAGCATGTGACAGTCAATATGCCGGTACCCGATTTGGTTGTCTACCTGCAGGCACCGGTATCGGTGTTAAAAAAGCGCATTGCTCATCGTGGTCGACATTATGAGAAAACCATGAATTCAAATTATCTAAGACAATTAGGTGAAAGTTATGCCCGTTTTTTTCATGACTATACCGACTCCCCCTTGTTAATCGTTAACGCCGAAGAGATGAATTTTGCTGAAAATGAACAGGATTACCAGCAATTACTGGAACAAATCGCAAGACCACAGCGTGGTCGGCAGTATTTTAATCCACTACCTAACAATCTTTAATTCTTCAGTTATCTAAAAGCTGTTAAACTGGCAAGAGTCTGTTTAGTTTTTCGATGTCAGATTTATTGTGTGATAATTCGGGTACTGACAAGATATTTTTATTGTCCGTGTTTTGCCATGGACAGTGAAAAATAACACAGCTCGGGCTAAAATGGGCCAAAATACGGCAGTGGATGAAAGAACATCAATAGCCCGTAATATCTTTTGTTGAGCCAGTGGAGATAACCATTAATATTTCAACCTCATCCCCTTTATCGCGTATACGCAATATGAAGTCGCAAGCTGAAAAAATTGCGATGCTAACCTCGTATGATGCAAGCTTTACAACCAGAATTGAACAGGCGGGTGCCGATGTTATTTTAGTGGGTGACTCTTTAGGCGGTGTTATTCACGGTCAACCGACAACATTATCCGTTACCATGGAGGATATGCTATACCATACTCGTCATGTTGCGCATGCAAGACAACAAGCACTTTTAATCGCTGATTTGCCTTACCACTCCTACGAAACCAAACAGAGCGCACTGGAAAATTCACAACGCTTTGTTGATACAGGTGCTGATATGGTTAAGCTGGAAGGTGCTGGCAGTGTTGCTGAAAGTATTGAACATATTATACAGCATGGTATTCCTGTTTGTGGCCACCTGGGGTTATTACCTCAGTCGGTTGAAGAATTGGGAGGGTATAAAGTGCAAGGACGTGAACAGGCTGCAGCTGAAAAAATGATTGCTGATGCAAAATTGCTGGAATCACTGGGTGTGGATATGATCGTTCTTGAATGTATTCCGAGTGAATTGGGTAAAACCATTTCAGCATCACTGAGTATTCCAACCATTGGAATAGGTGCTGGTCTTGAATGTGATGGGCAGGTGCTGGTACTTTACGATTTATTGGGTATTACTCCGGGTAAGCTACCAAAATTTGTGAAAAATTTTCTTGCGACTGCCTCAGCAGACAAAGGTGAAAACTTAATAGTGAACGCCATTAAAGATTTTGTTACAGCCGTCAAAGAAAAGCGTTTTCCAACAGCCGCACAAAGTTATTAATTTTGTTTCTCCCCCAGGGTTCCAAACAGAAAAACTGCTCAGACATTGTGAGGGGATTCCTTTTATCTGGATCGTATGAAAATAATTAAGACCATTACTGATATGCAGGCATGGAGTCATGCCTGCAAAAAAGCAAAGCAGGGTATCGGCTTTGTTCCGACCATGGGCAATCTGCATGATGGGCATCTGGCGTTGGTAGATAAGGCGAAAGTACTTGCTGATAAAGTGGTTGTGAGTATTTACGTTAATCCGACACAGTTTGGTGAAAATGAAGATTTTGATAAATACCCGCGAACCGAGCAACAGGATATGGAACGGCTTGAACAAAAAAACGTTGCTGTGGTTTTTATGCCTGACACAGATGAAATGTACCCACCGAATAAAAAAATTGATTTTATTCCGGTGCCTGATTTTGCCCGGGAATTGGAAGGTGCAGCTCGCCCTGAACATTTTAGAGGTGTGGCGACGATTGTTAAAAAACTGTTTGATGCGGTATTGCCGGAACACGCCATTTTTGGTGAAAAAGATTTCCAGCAGTGCCTGGTGGTCAAAAATATGGTGCTGGAATACGCACTGGATGTTGAGATACACACCGCACCGATTGTTCGAGATGCAGATGGATTGGCAAAAAGTTCGCGTAACCAGTATTTAACCGCTGAGCAACGATTACAAGCCCCTGCTTTATATCAGTCTTTACTGACTGCACGACAGCAAATACTGGAAGGGAAGCTGGATTATTCTGAAATAGAATCTCAAGCCATTGAATTTATTAGCAAAGAATCATTTGATGTGGACTATTTTACGATTCGGGATGCGACCACTTTGGGGCAACCGGGGACTCATAACCGAGTGATTCTGACAGCCGCGCGGTTGGGTATTCCCCGTTTGCTGGACAATTTGCGGGTAGATTAACAGGATCTGCTTGTAAATTTAGCGTGACTTTTGTTGAGCAGAGGCTAGGCTTGTCTACTATCAGCATGTTAAAATGGATTGTTCATTCTAATTGTACAAGTTGGATTATTTCTGAATGCAAATCACAATGCTAAAAACCAAGTTACACCGCGCGCATGTTACTCATGTTGAACTGGAATACGAAGGTTCGTGTGCGATCGATGGCGATTTACTGGATGCATCAGGTATTCGGGAATACGAACAGATTGAAATATATGATGTCACCAATGGTGAACGTTTTACCACTTATGCCATTCGCGCCGAAGCCGGCAGTGGCATTATTTCAATCAATGGTGCGGCTGCGCATAAAGCCAGCGTGGCTGATGTGGTGATTATTTGCGCCTATGTCGGGCTGGATCAGAAAGAGCTTGCCAGTTTTAAACCCAAACTGATTTACCTGAATGAAAATAACGAAATTACCCACACCCGTAACACCATTCCTGTACAAGTTGCCTGATTAAATAGCTTTTATACGTTCTTGTGAATGTTTGGTTTATGTCCTGCAAAAACAGACTGCTTGCAGCCATCGCATGATTTTTTTGATTCTGTCCAGCCCTGGGCGTTATAGCTAATACTTTGCCGCTTCGACATATTCCAAGATAAAGTACGGCTATTTTTTATATCGAATCCAGACAAATTCAAACCGGCCTTGCAAGCCGGGGATAATCAGCACTGTATCCTCACAATTTGCCCAGCTTATGTCGATAAACAGCGGGTAAAAAAAATTACCCGGTGTTGCGCATACCCGCTGCTATTGCATTGATTGAACGCAATAATGGATCCAGCCAGGCCTGGCGTTGTTCTTCAGTGAGTGACTCATCACGGAAATGTCGCAGTAATTTAAACTGGATATAGCTTAACGGATCCAGATAAGGGTCCCGACGTTTAAGTGACAGTGCCAGCATCGGGGTTTCTGCCAGTAATTCATTAATATTCGCAACTTTTAGAACGGTATCGCAGGTAAGCCAGTATTCACTGGCAATTTTATCGTAAACTTTTTGTGCAGTTGTCTGGTTTAAACACAGCGACTTGTATTCATTGGCAATGTTCATATCACCTTTAAATAATGCCATTTGGGTGTTGCTGAGCAGGGCACGAAAGAAAGGCCAGTTTTGATACATTTCACGTAATGTATCGAGATTGTGGGGATCTTTTTTCAACCAGTTGTTGAGTGCAAAACCAATACCATACCAGGCAGGTAAGGTGTGGCGGGATTGTGCCCAGCCAAAAACCCAACCAATGGCACGTACTGATGACTTGGAACGATCTCCTTTTTTGCGATGTGACGGTCGGGAGCCAATATTCATTAAGCCGATTTCGGCAACCGGTGTGGCTTCATAAAAATAATCCAGAAAACCGTCGGTCTTGTCGGTTAAGGTACGATAGTGTTCCTCTCCCTGGCTGGCAAGCTCGGTCATGATTTTAGCGTATTCCGGTTTATCTTTTTGTGGTTGGGTCACCAGATGATTACTTGCTTTGAGCAAGCCAGTGATCCCCATAGTCAGTTCATAAATCGCTGTTTCAGGGTGGCTGTATTTATAGGAAAGCACTTCGCCTTGCTCTGTAAACTTGATGCCACCATGCACAGTGCCATCGGGTTGCGACAGGATAGACTCATGCGTTGGGCCACCACCGCGACCAATCGTACCCCCTCGACCATGAAATAAATTTAACCGAATATTTCGTCGGGTAGTAATGGCTGAAATTTGTTGCTGTGCCTGATACAGATTCCAGACAGAGGCAAGGATACCCCCATCTTTACAGGAGTCGGAGTAACCAAGCATCACTTCCTGGGTATTCCCTGAGGCCTTTAATAAATCAGCATAGATTTTGTTATCCAAAAGGCGATTCATGACCGGTTCTATGTGCTTTAAATCCTCAATCGTTTCAAATAATGGAGAGATTTTTATTTGGCAAAAAGCGTTACCGTCTTTAAAACCGCTCAAATTATTTAACCAAGCGAGGTACATCACTTCCATAATATGGCTGGCT
>JALXDW010000087.1:0-396 GCA_027070385.1 Chromatiales bacterium | reverse complement strand
TTCATGTGTCATTGAAATAACATAACTGCCTAATACATTGGGGCTGACTTTTTCACGCATTTCAAAAATAACATCGAAAA
Organism: Chromatiales bacterium; assembly: GCA_027070385.1. Classification (GTDB taxonomy): domain Bacteria; phylum Pseudomonadota; class Gammaproteobacteria; order UBA6429; family Thiohalophilaceae; genus SZUA-37. The sequence continues at coordinate 316 of JALXDW010000087.1, read as the reverse complement.
CCTGTAAGGTTTCAGCAGACATCGCTGTTAATTTTGTTGAATCAACACTGGGGGGGGTTGTGGTTGATATCAGTTTAGCGAGTGTGTTGATTCGTTGTTCTTCGTTAAGTGAAGAATAATCAATATTTTCTGTTTGCTGTAAAATTTCGTTGACAGTCTGGCTATGGATTGTTGATTCCTGGCGAATATCCAGGTGGCTTAAATAAAAACCAAAAGTTTCAGCCAGGCGAATTAAATCTTTCAGACGACCATTGGCGACAATATCGTCACCATGACTGATTAATGAATTTTGAATTAAATATAAATCATTCAAAAA
>JALXDW010000086.1 GCA_027070385.1 Chromatiales bacterium | reverse complement strand
GTGCTAGCACCACTACTTGAAAAATCTATCATTTTAAAATATTCCGCCGAACCTATGGGTGCGACTACCTATTTAAAAACACTATATTTTCCAACTACTTACACTTTTCCTCACGATTCTATGTGCGGCTTAGAGCCTTATAATTCTATAGATGACAGATCTACAGCAAGTCCTGGACCCAATGTGGAAGAAACACTGATCCGTTTAAAGTAAATACCTTTAGCTGCAGCAGGCTTTAATTTTTTCAGTTCAGCACATAAAGCCTCAACATTCGCCTGTAATTGCTCCGCTGTAAACGCTGTTTTGCCAATACCGCAATGAACAATACCCGCTTTATCAGCACGAAAACGAACCTGACCGCCTTTTGCATTTTTAACGGCCTGAGCAACATCGGGAGACACTGTACCAACTTTAGGGTTAGGCATTAAACCACGTGGCCCCAAAAGCTGACCTAACTGACCAACCACTCTCATGGCATCAGGACTTGCGATAACAACATCAAAGTTCAAATCGCCGCCTTTCATTTGTTCAGCCAAATCTTCCATGCCAACAACATCGGCACCGGCTTCTTTAGCAGCCTCTACATTAGCCCCCTGAGTAAACACTGCTACACGGACAGTTTTACCGGTACCGCTTGGCAATATGCTAGAACCACGTACAACCTGATCGGATTTACGAGGATCAATACCCAGATTAATTGCAACATCAACGGTTTCATCCATTTTTGTAGCTGCTGACAATTCTGTCAATAAAGCAAAAGCTTCTGCCGCAGTATACTGCTTATTCTCTTCTACTTTTTCTGCAATCATTTTTGCGCGTTTAGACATAGCCATTATTCGACACCTTCCACATCAAGCCCCATTGAACGAGCTGTACCTGCAATAGTTCTTACAGCCGCATCCATATCAGCAGCTGTTAAGTCTGGCTCTTTGATTTTCACAACTTCTTCAAGCTGATCACGAGTGACAGTACCAACTTTATTGGTATTTGGCTCACCACTCCCTTTAGGGATACCAGCGACTTTTTTCAACAATACTGCAGCAGGCGGCGTTTTTGTAACGAAAGTAAAACTCTTATCACCATAAACGGTAATAACAACAGGAATAGGCATGCCTTTTTCCATGTTCTGAGTTTGCGCATTAAATGCCTTGGTGAATTCCATGATGTTAACACCATGCTGACCCAAAGCTGGACCTACAGGAGGACTTGGATTCGCTTCCTGAGCAGGCACCTGCAACTTGATGTATGCTTCAATTTTTTTAGCCATAATATTTCCTTACGGGTTCTAACGCTTTGCAGCTCCCCATTTCAGATTAAGACCGATCTAAACCGGCCCGGGAATTAACTTTTTTCTACTTGACCAAACTCTAGCTCTACCGGAGTTGATCGGCCAAATATTAGAACCGATACTTTCAATCGACTCTTCTCATAATCTACATCTTCAACAACACCATTAAAGTCATTAAATGGGCCATCAACTACACGAACCACTTCACCTGGCTCGAACAATGTTTTAGGACGCGGCTTATCGGTGCCATCCTGAATGCGCTGTAATATCGCATCGGCTTCTTTTTCAGAAATAGGCCTTGGCCGATCACCGGTACCACCGATAAACCCAAGCACACGAGGCACGTCTTTTACCAGATACCATGTATCGTCGGTCAACTCCATCTTAACCAGCACATAACCTGGAAAAAACTTGCGTTCACTTTTACGCTGCTGGCCCGCACGGACCTCAACCACTTCTTCTGTCGGAACAAGAATATCGCCAAACATATGCTCCATGCCTGCACGACCAATTCTTTCTTCTAACGAACGCTTAACCTGGGCTTCATAGCCGGAAAAAGCTTGTACAACATACCAACGCTGCGCCATATCAGCCTTCCTAACCGGTTAATGAACGGACAATGGATAGTAAAGCCATATCTACCAACCACAAAAACAACCCTACCAGAACAACCACAACAAAAACGATCAAAGTCGTCTGCAGAGTATCCTGACGAGTTGGCCATACGACCTTACGTAATTCAGTCCTGGAACTTGTAAAAAAGTGCCAGGTAGCCTGACCAACCTCGGACTGCATTGCAACCAATGCACCCACGACAGTTCCGCCAATCACCACCAGAAGACGCATCCATAAGGCTTGCTCTTCAAGATAATAGAAACCCACAATACCGGCAATTAAAATTGCCAGTGCCGCCAAAAGTTTCAGACTATTTAGCTTATCACTACTTTTATTTATATTTGCGCTCACGCGTTTTGACACCATGAATATGGCAGGCCAGGAGGGACTCGAACCCCCAACCTGCGGTTTTGGAGACCGCTGCTCTACCAATTGAGCCACTGGCCTAATATAGCAAAAGCGGAACACTCACCCGAGCATCCCGCCACCCGTTATATCAGGGTTTATTCGATGATCTTAGACACAACACCAGCACCAACGG
>JALXDW010000085.1 GCA_027070385.1 Chromatiales bacterium | reverse complement strand
CCTCTTTTTAATATTGTGGAAATGCTGGAGCTTAAAAATATTAAAGTGCTGCTTCTTCATGAAGATAAAAAGTTTAACGGACTCTGCGGTCATGCAAATGATGACAAAGACCATCCTTTTATCGTCTTGAACAGTACTCATGCTTTGTCAGATGACAGAAGAAGATTTACCGCACTTCATGAACTGGGACATATGCTGCTTCCTGCACACGAACTCGATGAAGAGAGAGCCAGTGACAGGTTTGCGGGGGCATTTTTGTTTCCAAAAGAGAGTGTGTTTAAAGAGTTTGGGGAGAAAAGGACTAAACTTTCGGTAGAGGAGTTAAAACATATCAAACAAAAATACGGCATATCCATAGCGGCGACTATCTACAGACTCAATCAGCTCGGTATTATAAGTGATGCCATGACTAAGCGGTTTTGGATAGCAAATCGCACTGAAAAGTTTGATGAAAAAATACCGTTTCAAAGAGTGGAGAGAGTGAGTCGTTTTGAAAATCTTCTGGCACATGCATACAGTGAACAGCTAATATCGTTATCCAAACTTGCCGAACTTTCCGGACTTAGTGTCGATGATGCACTGCAAAAGTATGGAAAAACCGTCTGATGCTTTTGGTCAGTGATGCCAATATCTTTATAGATTTAGAGAAGATAGGGGTATTGCACTTTTTTGACAAGCTCGACTTTACGGTAGCGACAAGCGATTTTGTATATACGGAGCTCAATCAAAGACAGCAAGAGATAGTGTCAGGTTTGCATATTGAAGTTTTTGAAATGGATGCGGATGAGTTGATGCATTTTTATGATGAGTTCATGAAACAAAATCTTAAAAAAATCTCTTATCAGGATTATTCTATTTTTTACTATGCAAAAAAATATCAAGGCGAAGTGCTGAGCAATGACAAGAGGTTGCGGATATATGCGGCTAAAAAATCTATACCTGTCAAGGGATTGTTCTATATTTTAGATGTAATGATCTCCCGAAACTGTGTCGGTAAAAAAGAGATGATAGAAAAACTTTTGATGCTCAAAGAGATCAATAAAAGATTACCTTTAAAAGAGATAGAAGATAGAATAGAAAAATTAAAATAAAAAATTAAAATAATTTGCTATAATAAGGCTACATTCATCTTAAAAAAGGATCACTCCTCATGAAGAGCCGTACAAACGAGTTGGCATTTGAACAGTTGATAGAAAAGTCGCTTTGCGGTATCACGAGTGAGGAGTTGAAAGCGCATGTGGGTGAGCCTCCCGGTTACGGGAATGACAAAAGATTTTATATCGGTAGCAATAAGGACTTTAACAAAACCTATGCCATAGATGAAAAAAGGTTCTGGCACTTTCTGGAGTCCACACAGGAAGAGGAGTTGAACAAACTCAAAAGAGACCCGCAGTATAAACTCAAAATTCTCCAGCGTCTTGACCGGATGATCAAAAAGTACGGTATCCTGAAGATATTGCGTAAAGGACTCAGTGTCGAAGATGCGCATTTTACACTCTTTTATGTAGCACCGTTGGCTTCAAGTGCCGAGACGGTCAGAGAGCGTTTTTTAAGCAACGAGTTTAGTGTTACCAGACAGGTCACATACGCTTTGGCAAATCCTCTTTTAGAGATCGATATGGTACTTTTTATCAACGGTTTGCCTGTCGTAACGATGGAACTTAAAAATCCGTGGACAGGGCAGAATGCCAGAGTTCATGGTCAAAAACAGTATAAAAATGATCGTGATCCCCGTGAACCGCTGTTGAACTTTGCCAGGTGTATTGTACACTTTGCGGTCGATCCGGATGAGATATATATGACCACCAAACTTGCGGGTAAAAATACCTTTTTTCTGCCGTTTAACAAAGGAAACAATCACGGTGCGGGAAATCCAGCAAATCCTCATGGGCATAAAACAGCTTATTTATGGGAAGAGATACTCACGAAAGAGTCTCTGTCAAATCTCATACAGCACTTTGTCAAACTCGATGGCAAAGATAGCGATGCCTTGTCAAAACGCACACTTTTTTTCCCAAGATACCATCAGCTCGATGTTGTACGAAAAATCGTCAAAGATGCAAGTCAAAAGGGTGTAGGAAAAACCTATCTCATACAGCACAGTGCGGGAAGCGGCAAGTCAAACTCTATCACGTGGGCAGCGTATCAGTTGATAGAAACACACTACCTAAATGAACCGAATCCTCTTTTTGACTCTGTGATCGTCGTGACGGATAGAAAAATACTCGATAAGCAGCTAAGAGACAATATCAAAGCGTTTAGCGAAGTAAAAAACATCATTGCTCCCGCCTACTCGTCAAAAGAGCTCAAAGCATCGTTGGAAGGAGGAAAGAAGATTATCATCACCACTATCCAGAAGTTTCCTTTTATCGTGGACGGTATAGCCGATTTGGGTGATAAGAAGTTTGCCGTGATTATCGACGAGGCGCACAGTTCACAAAGCG
>JALXDW010000084.1 GCA_027070385.1 Chromatiales bacterium | reverse complement strand
CGCCAGCCGTCATCACCACCAAATGCCAGCGCAACTGTTGGCAAGATTACCGCGGCTCCAGCAGAACCGAAGTTTCCCCAACCACCATAAATACCCTGTGCGAGTCCGGTTTGTTTTGCCGGAAACCATTCACTGATCATTCGAATACCAATGACAAAACCAGCACCGACAAAACCCAACAGAAAACGCATTAAAGCGAGCTGTTCATAGTCTTCGGCAATGGCGAAACCAAAACAAAGAAAGCTGGAGACAAACAGCAGCATGGAATAAATCCGCCGAGGTCCAAAGGCATCCACCAACATGCCGATAATAATACGGGCTGGAATAGTGAGAGCAACATTTAAAATAAGCAGCGTTTTAACCTGTTGTTCGGTTAATCCCATGGATTCACGCATCATGGCCAACAATGGAGCGTGGTTAAACCAGACAAAAAAGCTGATAAAGAAGGCCACCCAGCTTAAATGTAAAATTCGCATTTTACCGCTGAATGAAAACAGGTTGATTTTACTGGCTGAAATGGACATGTGGTTTCCTTGCGCTTAATATTGAATGCTCCTAATAGAGCAAGACATATGCCAATGCTGTAAGTACTTGTTATTATTAAATAAATACAATACAGTTGACTTTTTTTGCACTATTTTAGTGCGAAAAACAGTATTAGAGTATAATTAAACACTTAATATGTGCAGTGCGACAGCCATGTGTTTTCTTGTGTTGATGTTAGCGTTGAATTATGCGCCATTATACTCTGTATGCACTATTATAGTGCATAATAACACTGTTTTGCACTGATATTTCTCTCCAGCAAGAGATATTTTTTTCGTTTAATCAAATAGTTACAGTATATTTAAGTATTTGCTAATACGTGGCACGGCACTTGCTATACTGATATTCATTGAATTGACTGCAACAAGGTTGCAGACCACTAACATACACTAACGGAGTTCGTCGCATGAAAGAAAAACTGGTTGTAATCGGTAATGGTATGGCAGGTATGCGTACCGTGGAGGAGTTGTTAAAGATAGCTCCCGATGCCTATGATATCTCCGTTTTTGGTGAAGAGCCTTACGGTAACTATAATCGTATTATGCTCTCACCTGTATTGGCCGGTGAGAAAACCATTGATGAAATCATGCTCAATGATCTGCAATGGTATAAAGACAATAACATTACCTTATTTAAAGGTGTCAAAGCGGTCGACATTGATCGTAAAAAACGTACAGTCACCGGTGATGATGGTAAAGCTGTCCCTTATGATCGCTTGTTGATCGCAACCGGTTCCAGCGCTTTTATTATTCCCCTTCCTGGCCACGACCTGCCTGGCGTGATTGCTTTTCGTGATATTGCAGATGTTGACAGTATGCTCGAAGCAGCTAAAACCAAGAAAAATGCAGTGGTCATTGGTGGTGGCCTGCTGGGTTTAGAGGCTGCAAACGGATTGATGGAACAGGGTATGAACGTAAAAGTGGTTCATATTATGGATACCTTAATGGAACGTCAGTTGGATGAACCTGCGGCAAAAATGTTGCAGGCAAACCTGGAAGAGCGCGGCCTTGAATTTTTAATGGGGGCGCAAACTGAATCTATTGAGGGTGACGGCAAAGTAGAAAAAGTGCGTTTTAAAGATGGCACCGAAGTCGATGCCGATATTGTTGTGATGGCAGTGGGTATTCGCCCCAACTTTGAATTAGCCGCGAAAGTGGGGATACATTGTGAACGCGGTATAGTAGTTAATGATACCTTGCAAACATTTGACCCGGTTGTTTATGCTGTTGGTGAATGTGTTCAGCACCGTGGTAAAACCTATGGTTTGGTTGCACCATTATTTGAAATGGCAAAAGTCTGTGCCAATCATTTAGCCAAACACGGTATTGGTTTATATGAAGGTACAGTAACCTCAACAAAATTAAAAGTAACCGGTATTGATTTATTCTCTGCGGGTGATTTTACTGGTGATGAAACAACAGAAGATCTGGTGTTTAAAGATGAGTCGCGCGGTGTCTATCGCAAGTTGGTGGTAAAAGATAATATCGTACAAGGTACGGTCATGTACGGTGATACCATTGATGGTACCTGGTACTTTGATTTAATGCGCGACAAAACGGATATCAGTGATTTTCGCTCTACCATTTTATTTGGTCAGGCGCATCTGGGGGATTCTGGTCATGGTGATGATAATCGAGTGGCTGCAATGGCTGATACAGCTGAAATTTGTGGCTGTAATGGTGTCTGCAAAGGTGACATTGTTAATGCGATTGTTGACAAGAAATTATTTACGCTGGATGAAGTGCGTGCCCATACCAAAGCCTCGGCATCATGTGGTTCCTGTACCGGACTGGTTGAAGCGTTAATTGCTCATACCGTTGGTGGTGACTACTCTGTTGCACCACACTTAAAACCCATGTGTGGATGTACAGAACATTCACATGATTCAGTTCGTGAAGAAATTAAAAAGCAGGAACTCAAAACAATGCCGGCGGTGCGCGAAGCACTGGGATGGGACACCCCCGATGGTTGCCCTAAATGTCGTATGGCTCTGAACTATTATCTGTTATGTCAGTGGCCCACAGAATATAAAGATGACAGTCAGTCACGCTTTATCAACGAACGTGCGCACGGCAACATTCAGCATGATGGTACTTACTCGGTTATCCCGCGCATGTGGGGGGGGATGACCACCCCTCAGGAATTACGTGCGGTTGCTGATGTGGCTGAGAAATTTAATGTTGAGACAGTGCATGTTACCGGTGGTCAACGAATTGGTTTATATGGGCTTAAAAAAGAAGAATTACCCGCAGTGTGGAAAGAGTTTAATGATGCTGGCATGGTATCCGGCCATGCTTATGGTAAAGCTTTGCGAACGGTTAAAACTTGTGTAGGTAAAGAGTGGTGTCGTTTTGGCACCCAGGATTCAACCGGTATTGGTATTAAACTGGAAGAACTCAGTTGGGGCTCATGGATGCCACACAAATTTAAAATGGCAGCGTCCGGTTGCCCGCGTAATTGTGCTGAAGCAACGATCAAAGACTTTGGTGTGGTGTGTGTGGATTCAGGTTATGAACTGCATGTTGGCGGTAATGGTGGCATTAAAGTACGTGCAACTGATTTCTTATGTGCAGTAAAAACGGAAGAAGAAGTTTTGGAATATGCTGCCGCTTACATGCAGTTTTATCGTGAAGATGCACATTATTTGGAACGAACAGCTCCATGGATTGAACGGGTTGGTTTGCACCGGATAAAAGAAGAAATTGTTGACGATGCAGATAAACGTAAAATGTATGCAGAACGTTTTTATGTGGCACAGTCGGTGGCTCAGGATGATCCATGGAAAGAACGTGTGGATGGTGGTGAAAAGCATGAGTTTACACCATTAAAAGAAATCAGAGGGTAAGAATAATGAGTAACTGGATTGAAGTAGGAAGTTTAAATGATATCCCTAAATTAGGTGCACGTGTTGTGCGAACCGACAAGGGTGATATTGCTGTTTTTCGTACCGCAGATGATGAAATATTTGCAATTAAAGATGAGTGCCCACATAAAAAAGGACAGTTGTCTCAAGGGATTGTTTATGGAAAAAAAGTAGCCTGCCCTTTACATAATTGGAACATTAACCTCGATTCCGGTGAAGCGGTTGCACCTGATGAAGGTTGTGCTGCAACTTATCCGATAAAAATGGATGGTGACAAAATTATGTTATCCATGACCCCAAATGATGGCTGTCCAAATAATTAAATAACTTCTAATTACCAGGATGTAACGTGAAGGTTACGAGGAAATCAATACGTTGATACCGGGTACTCCGTGCGTCCTGGTAGTTAGGTTCAGTTTTTCTATCGGAGTGAAGACATGCTTTTTGGTCGTAACCAAAAGAAGCCCATTAAAATTGCAGATAAAGGTGTTGTCGATTGGAAATACACAACTTGTGGCTATTGTTCTACAGGTTGTTCTATTGAAGTCGGTCTGGATAAAAACGGTGCCGCTGTTGCAACACGTGGCGCGGCCAGTGCCGATGTGAATCGTGGCAAATTATGCTTAAAAGGCATTTTTGAGCATGAACTGTTTAAGATTCCCGGTCGTGGTGACAAGCCGTTAATGCGCAAAAATTTTTACGATGCTTTTGAACAAACCGATTGGGACACTGCGCTGGATAAAGTCGCTGATGAAATAAAACGTATTCAATCCACTTATGGCCGTGATGCTTTTGCCATTGTGTCTACCGGCCAGATCATGACTGAAGAATTTTATACCTTGGGTAAGCTGGCGCGTGGTGTAATAGGTACTAATAATTATGATGGCAATACCACGCTTTGTATGTCGTCCGCTGTATCGGGTTACAAACGTTCTTTTGGTTCTGATGGCCCACCAGGTTGTTATGATGACTTTGAACATACCGATTGCTTAATGGCATTTGGCTCGAACTTGCCTGAACAACACCCGATTATTTACTGGCGTTTAAAACAGGCATTGGAAAAACGTAAATTCCCAGTGATTGTGGTTGATCCACGCGTGACTATGTTTGCCCAAATGGCGGATATTCATTTACCTGTGACACCGGGAACGGATCTCGCCCTTTTAAATTCATTGGCATATGTGATTCTGGATGAAGGCCTGGAAGACCAATCCTATATTGATTCGAATACAACGGGCTATGATGAATTTGTTAAAACGGTTCAACATTATGATCCGGTTAGCGCGGCAAAAATTTGTGGCATTGATGAAGATACTATTCGTCATGTTGCTCGGACTTATGCCAAAGCAGGCAGCGCGATGTCTATCTGGACGATGGGTATTAACCAGAGTACACATGGTTCCGATGGTGTTTGCGGTATTAATAACCTGAACTTAATGACCGGTAATATTGGTAAGCCGGGCGGTACCAGTTTATCCATTACCGGACAGTGCAATGCCATGGGAACACGTGAATGGTCAGCCTGTTCCGGTTTGCCAGGCTACCGTGCTTTGGAAAAAGAACAGGACAGGGAAGAGGTTGCTAAATTTTGGGGAATCGATCCTGAATTCTTCCCTAAAAAGCGCGGCTTGTTCCAGACCGATATTTTTCCTGCCATAGAAACTGGCCAGATTAAAGGTATGTGGTTAATTGCAACCAATCCCATGACATCCATGACTAACACTGCACGTATCCGAAAAATTCTGGAGAAACTGGATTTTTTGGTTGTACAGGACGCCTATCAGGATTGTGAATCTAACCAGTATGCCAACGTTTATTTACCAGCGGGTGTATGGGCAGAAAAAGAAGGCTGTTTTACCAATACCGAACGCAGAGTCAATTTAATTCGGAATGTGATTAAACCGCACGGTGACTCCAAGCCGGATTTATGGATTTTTAATCAAATGGCCAAACGCTTTGAACAAGGTGAGAAGATTAAATTCCCGGAAACAGCTGAAGGTGTATTTGATGAATTGAGACAACTGTCCAAAGGTCGAATGCTCGATTATTCCGGTATGAGTTATGAAAAACTCGAATCACAAAAAGGTTTACAGTGGCCATGCACAGAAGGCGATGAAACGGGTAGTCCTCGATTATATACGGATGGTCAATTTCAGCACCCGGACGGTAAGGCAAAATTGTTAGCATTGCCTTTTATTGATAATAACGAAGTGCCGGATGATGAATATCCATTCTGGATGAACAGTGGCAGGGTGGTTGAGCATTTTCATACCCGAACACGAACTGGCAAAGTCGGTAACATCAATAAATTCAGCCCGACACCTTATATGGAAATGAATCCGGATTCTGCAAAAGAGCTGGGTATAACACATGGTGGTTATGCGCGATTAACATCGCGTCGTGGTGATAGTGTGGTCATGGTGCAACTGACTCAACGAGTGCCGCCCAATATGGTATTTATTCCATTCCATTTTCATGAATGTGCCAACCGTTTAACGTTGGGATTGCTGGACCCACATTCACGTCAGCCAGCATTTAAACAATGTGCGGTAAAAATCGAAGCAGTTGTTGATCAACAAGCTGCGGCCGTTAGAAATAAAGAAGCACGTGCTTTTTAATTCAGGAAAGAAACAAGATGTTTAAAGTACGAAAAGATGAACCAGAATATGCTTATCTGCCTGATGTAAAGGCACCGCAGCAAAATCAATATGGCAAGAAAATAGATTTATCCATTGAGCATGGTGAATTAACCGGACAGAGCCTGAATATCAATAATGACACTAGTATTAGTGATAACCCGGATCGCTACAAACAACACGGTTTTTATTTTAATGCCGATAACTGTATTTCCTGTCATGCCTGTGAGTCAGCTTGTAGTGAGAAAAATGACTTGCCTCCGTATCTTGCTTATCGTGCTGTTGGTTATGTGGAAGGAGGAACGTACCCTAGCTATACCCGATTGAATATTTCGATGGCCTGTAATCACTGTGACAACCCGGTCTGTTTAAAAGGTTGCCCGACGCGTGCTTATACTAAATATGCCGAGTACGGTGCGGTATTACAGGATCCGGATATCTGCTTTGGTTGTGGTTATTGCACCTGGGTATGTCCTTATAATGCACCACAGCTGGATATGAAAAAGGGGCATGTGCATAAATGTAATATGTGCGTGGATCGACTTGAAGCAGGATTAAAACCGGCCTGTGCTTCCGCCTGTCTGGCCGGTGCACTGGATTTTGGTGTGATAGAAACCACACCTGAAAATCGTGACCAATTAAAAACCTCTATTCCCGGTTTTCCAACAGCAGAAATCACTAACCCGAATATTCGTTTTCAGCAGACTAAAACTTTACCGCAAGATATGTCACGTACCGATGCGACTGTTTTAAAATATCACCGTAATGATGCAACCGGTGAATATGAGCCGATGCTGGATGAGCAACGCAAGTCCGATAAAAAAGACTGGAATCTGAAAAAACTGCTGACTTCTCATGAAAATGCACATATTGCATTTACTTTAAGTACGCAAGCCGTTATTGGTGCCTTCTTTATTGTTTTGTTTGCTCAATATTTTGGTAATGATATCGGCTATGCTGATTTTGCTGCCAATGTATCCAGTGCCTATCTTCCCGTGATGGTCACTTTATTGGTTCTGTTAAGTTTTGGAATGGCGAAATTAAACTTGCACCTTGGGCGACCACATCGTTTTTACCGAGGTTTTTATAACTGGCGGCTGTCGCCTGTCAGTCGGGAGATTGCTGGAGTCTCATTATTTTTTACGGGTATTGCAGGCTATGCCTTGTTTGCTTATTTTAATAATGAGATTACTGGAACTATTGCCGACCTTTCTGCTGTTGTTGCGCTCATTGGTGGGGTCGGTGGATTCTATTATATGTACAAACTGTACCGGATACCGGCACGTCCTTACTGGAATCATTGGCAAACCGGTAGTAGCTTTATTGGTAGTGCATTTTCGCTAGGTGGTTTACTCATCGCACTGCTAGTCAGCCTTACCCATGGTTTAACAATGACAGCGGCGACGATCGATCTGAGTGCAAAATTAATTTTGACGGGGTTGTTGATCGAAGCGATGGGTCTGGTTTTTCATGCACGGAATATGAAAAATAGCCACAGTGAAGGTGCTGTTTCGCATTACGAACAAACCACAACGTATGGTAAGAGTTACAGACTCAGAAATATTTTACTGGCGGTGAATATTATTGCTGTTGCATTGATAGTGGTTTATGGCTTGTCAGGTGTAGGAGGGATGGTGATTGGCATTCTGTTAAGTTTGTCGATATTACTCAGTGCGGTTTTGGGAAGGGCTTTGTTTTATGTACTGGTTATTCCAACAACAATGCCAGGTGCATTTTTCTGGCGTAACAAGGGTTTTGAAGAACATGCACGTGAAACCGGTTTGGCCGAAATGCCACAAACGGGTGTATTACCCCCACATCATTAATATTTAAAGAGAGTAAGAGAGTTTTTTATGTATCCTAATATGCAAATCCGAAAAGTACTGGTCGATGGTAAGGAGATCAGAACCTGTAGTGAAGGTTATATTGTCAACCTTGACGAATGGAGTGAAGGCTTTGTGCGGGCACAGGCAGAGGTTGAGGGTTTAACTTTAACAGACGAACATTGGGAAGTAGTGATGTTTTTACGTGACTATTTCGAAGAGCACCGAGTACAGTGTGAAGTCCGAAAAATGGTAAAACACTTTAGAAATGTGTGGGGAAAGGAAAAAGGCAATAGCAGCTATCTGCATAAAATATTCCCGCGTGGTGGGCCGCAAAAACAGGGTAATCGCCTGGCAGGGTTATTACGAACCAAAGGTGAACATTAAAATTAATTATCCTGTTCACACTGGGCACCAGAAAAAT
>JALXDW010000083.1 GCA_027070385.1 Chromatiales bacterium | reverse complement strand
TTCTCATTGCCACCACGATAAATACGCTGTCGTGATGCAACTTTATCTTTCGCCGCACCACCGGCTTTTGGTGTTTGTTCTGCAAAAAATGCTCCCAGATTGGCCATATCGGCTGCCGACAAGCTTGCCACTTGCCCGGCCATCGCAGGGTCTTTGCGTGTTTTGCCTTTTTTGAAATCCGCTAGCTGTTTTGCAATATATTTAGCATGTTGCCCGGCTAACTTGGGCCATGCTGGATTCGCGGGTCCTGCACCATTAGCACCGTGGCAAGCAAAACAAACTTGAGCTTTCGCTTTACCTGCTGCCGCATCACCCGCTGCCATAGCAGCTGAAGATAAAAACAATGCGATTAAACTGAATAAACTTGCAATTTTTAATTGGGCTTTCATCTAAAATCTACCTTAATTTAGAAACATAAAATAAAACGTTACCAAAACGATCATCTCTGTTTCGGTAACGTTTTATTGAAAAGTTAAATTAACTTACTTGCTGCTTTTAACCATGTAGTCAACAACGGCTTTCACAGCTGCATCACTCAGGCTTGAGCCACCTTTAGCCGGCATAAAACCTTTTTTACCTTTGAAGCCTTTAATCGCATGTTCATAAAGTTTCGCTTTACCTTGCGCAATACGTGATTTCCATGCGGCTTTATCGCCTACTTTAGGTGCGCCAGCTGCGCCCGTACCATGACATGCAAAGCATGCAGCCTGGTAATCTTTTTGGCCATTGGCAGATACGTTAGTCATTGCGCCAGCCATTAAAGCCGAAGCAGCGATAATTACTAATTTTTTCATGTGTTTAGCTCCAAATATCAATTAATTGCCCAAGTTATCAACTGTTACCCAACGTATTTGAGTAAAACAGTTTAAAAACAACAAGCTAACTGCAGTATACTCTAAAACTGAAAATAACTTGCCCATAACCATTAAAATTGTTGCACTTTATACCGACTGCAACTGCAATGGTCAAGTCACACAGGCATAATCAATGATTTAGATCACTTATATGCCTATATATAAGGTATGTTACCTCTGATTGCTGAACCCAGGCTTAATATGAAACCCAAAAAACCACTGAAACAATCTCACCCTGTTTACCAGCAAGCTGAGTTTATTTGTAGCGTCCCCAAAATGAGTGGCGGGCCACTTGACTCAGGTTATGAAATTGCTTTTGCCGGCCGTTCCAATGCCGGAAAGTCCAGTGCCATCAACCGTATCACTCACCAAACAGGTCTGGCAAGAACCAGTAAAACACCTGGCCGCACCCAGCATTTAGTATTCTTTAAGCTTGATGAGACCCATCGACTGGTTGATTTACCCGGTTATGGTTTTGCAAAAGTACCGGGGCATATGCGGCAAAAATGGGGCCAGAATATGGCGCAATACATTGAAAACCGACTCGCCCTCAAAGGCATTATTCTGCTTATGGATATTCGCCATGCCATGACCGAACTTGACCAGCAAATGCTTGAATGGTGTGACAGTCTCGAACGACCCGTCCATATCCTGCTAACCAAGGCCGATAAGTTAAAATACGGTGCAGCCAAGGCCAGTTTGCTTAAAGTGCAAAAATTAACCCGTCATTATGGGCAAGTCAGTGTTCAAATGTTTTCATCCAAAAATGGGGACGGGCTGGAAAAGGTTTGGTCCGTACTGGATCAATGGAATGAATATAATAATGATGAGTCGTCACTTTTAACCCCTGCCAATAAAAGCTAAAAGCAACCACCCATCAAGCTTGCTATGCTGATACGACGTCAGGATGATAGCCCTTCGAACGCAACTCTTTTAATAACATCTCGGGCATGTCTTGATGCACCTCATAATCGATGGTCAGATCATGTGCGTCATGGCGAGGGTGTTCAACGTCTTTCACATGTGGCAAGGCCATAATTTCATGTTTTAATTTGACCATGTCCCTGGTGCTCAGTGACTCATCCAGATAAACAGTAATAGAATGCATTTTAACCTCCCTTTTCTGTATATTACCCACTTCAAAGCCTAGTCAAGCTTTCGCTGACTAACAAGCTTATAAAGCCATTTATGTGTTTTTGTTGATACTGTTATCGAATAGGGTGACTGCACAGGCAATAAAAAGCCCCGGAATACCAGGGTTGTGGGAGAGGTATATTCCAGGGCAACGATTCGTCAGTTTCTCATGGGGTGATAGACCTGACGTACCTTAGTTTAACCCACCAGGGTCATAGCGGGTTAACCCATAGGTTAGCCCAAAATGAAGTTTTTCACACCTATTTTCTTAAAATTATGCCAATTTTTACTAAATTTGCGATACATTTCTCAAAATTTAGCATTTGCTAATACGCCTAAGACATAAATTAGCCGAAAAACCTGATTTTATTGTGCTGGTAAACAATATTTCCCCTTTCCTAAGGGAGATGAAAATCAACGAGGAAGCGCAGTTGGCAAATAGCCAATGAGCACATATACAC
>JALXDW010000082.1 GCA_027070385.1 Chromatiales bacterium | reverse complement strand
TTGATTATGTGCATTGTACTGCAGCGCGCTTGTTGCTGCTTAATTTGTTAATGCTTTTTCTTATTAGTCTGTCTGTCTGGATTACTTATATATTATTGACGTTGGTGAAACTTTGAATATAGCAATTCGAAAATTTGATACTCTGGTGATTGGCGCGGGTGGTGGAGGTTTACGTTCGGCTTTACAGTTATCACAAGCGGATGCAAATGTAGCGGTCGTGTCAAAAGTTTTTCCAACCCGCTCACATACTGTGGCAGCACAAGGTGGTATGAATGCCGCTTTGGCGAATGTATTGCCTGATAGCTGGCATTGGCATATGTATGACACCATAAAAGGCAGTGATTATCTGGGTGATCAGGATGCCATCGAATACATGTGTCGTGCAGCATCACATTTAGTGATTGAACTGGAACATCAAGGGGTTCCATTCTCCCGGCTTGATAATGGCAAAATTTATCAGCGACCCTTTGGTGGCCAGAGCCAGAATTTTGGTGGTGAACAGGCTGCACGTACTTGTGCCGCGGCTGATAGAACCGGGCATGCTATCTTACATGCACTTTATCAACAAAATATAAAAGCCAAAACCCACTTCTTTGATGAATTTTTTGCTGTTGATCTTATCAAGGATGAAACCGGTTTTATCATCGGGGCACTGGTTCTGGAAATTGAAACCGGTGAACCCTTATTAATAGAAGCCAAAACCACCCTGTTGGCAACCGGTGGTGCCGGGCAGTTATTCAGAACCAATACCAACGCAAAAATCAATACAGGAGATGGCCTCGCGATGGCATTGCGTGCGGGAATTCCACTTGAAGATATGGAATTCTTCCAGTTTCACCCAACCGGTATTGCCGGGCGCGGTATGTTGATTACCGAAGGTGCACGGGGAGAAGGTGGTTATCTGGTGAATAAAGATGGCGAGCGTTTTATGGAACGTTATGCCCCTCATGCCAAAGATTTAGCAAGCCGTGATGTCGTGAGTCGTTCCATTGCAACCGAAGTACGAGAGGGGCGTGGTTGTGGTCCCAATGGCGATCATGTGATGTTAAAACTGGATCACCTGGGTAAAGAAGTTTTAGATAAAAGGTTACCCGGTATTTGTGAAACCAGTCGTACTTTTTTACATATCGATCCGGTTGAAGAATCTATTCCGGTTTTTCCAACAGCTCACTACACGATGGGGGGAATTCCTACCGATCGCTATGGCCAGGTCGTGGTACCGGTGGACACCGGTGAAGAAGCAATTCCCGGTTTATATGCGGTAGGTGAATGTGCTTGTGTATCCGTTCATGGTGCCAATCGTTTAGGTGGGAATTCATTACTGGATATTGTGGTATTTGGTCGAGCAGCGGGTAATCATATTATTCAGCATTTAAAAGAACATCGTTATCATCGAGCGATTGACAAGGCGAGCATTGACAAAGCCATGGAACATTTACATCGATGGGACAAAAAAGGTGAAGGGGAATCTGTCCCTGAACTTAAAAACGAGTTACAAACGGTCATGGAGCAAAATTGCAGTGTATTCCGTACTCAGGAAGTACTGCAGGAATGTTTGAATCAGGTTTTGCAAATTGAGAGCCGCTTGCAAAATGTACGTTTGAAAGATCACAGTAAAGTATTTAATACTGCGCGTATTGAAGCAATGGAACTGGAAAATCTGGTCGATATAGCGATAGCAACTGTCACATCTGCACTTAACCGTGAAGAAAGCCGTGGCGCTCACTCACGCATTGACTTCCCCGACCGTGACGACAAAAAATGGTTGAAACATTCTTTATACTTTAAAGAAGGGCGGCGTCTGGAATACAAGCCAGTACGCTTAAAACCGATGACAGTTGAAACCTTCCCCCCTAAAGAACGTGTTTATTAGGCCGTTATGCATATTATCCACTTGAACAGTTTACAGAGTAACCTGCCATGACAGCAAAAAATACAGCACGCTATCGGTTTAAAATCTACCGTTATAATCCGGAAACAGATAAACAACCTTATATGCAGGATTATACTTTGGATATAACTCCTGACATGATGTTGCGTGATGCTTTAATCAAACTAAAAGCGGTTGATGAAACACTTTCTTTCCGCCATTCCTGTGGTGAGGGGGTATGTGGTTCCGATGGTATGAATATTAATGGCAAGAATGGTCTTGCCTGCTTAACTCGAGTGACAGAATTAAAACAACCTGTTGAGATCAGGCCATTGCCCGGTATGCCGGTGATCCGTGATTTGATTATTGATATGGAACAGTTTTTTCATCACTACCGTTCAATAAAACCGTATCTAACCGTGCATGATCCGGTACCCGAAGTTGAATTTAAACAATCACCTGAACAGCGTGAAAAGCTGGACGGCCTTTATGAATGCATTCTATGTGCATGTTGTTCAACTTCTTGCCCGTCGTTCTGGTGGAACCCTGATAAATTTCGCGGGCCAGCGGCTTTGTTACAGGC
>JALXDW010000081.1 GCA_027070385.1 Chromatiales bacterium | reverse complement strand
TTAAAATTACTCAGCCATGCTCTGACCCAGGCGTTTTCTTCTAATTGATTCAGTGTGTATGTAGGACAATGACCGAGTGCGTTGCTGATTAAAAGCAACACTTCATTCATGTTGGTGTTGGCATCGAACAAGCCAACCACCTGGGTGCTATGCCATAAGGGGGTTTCGCCAGGTGGAGGTTCGTACAAAGGTTGGTCGGCTGCATCACGCAAAGTGACGGCATTGGAACCTGCTTCAGACAGAATATCCGATAAAGTCTGGGCTTGAGCCTTGTCTGTTTTTATAACGAGTTGTAACCAGGGCATTTGGACTCCGCTGGAAGGTTTTATTAACCACGAAAGACACAGTGAAACAAAGACAGAACATTTGTTTTGTATCGGCTGGTGCCATTCGTGGTTAAAATTGAATAAAGGCTTTTAACTGATACCCAATAATTTTTCGAGGTAATGAATATTGACACCACCGGCAATAAAACCGGAATCATTGCATAAACGCTGATGCAGTGGAATATTGGTGTTAATACCATCAATAACCACTTCACTTAATGCACCGCGCATTCTTGCCAGCGCAATGTCGCGATTATTACCGTGAGTTATTAATTTGCCTATCATTGAATCATAGTAAGGGGGAACGGAATAGCCATTATAAATATGTGTGTCAACGCGAACACCCGGCCCACCCGGAGGATGATAGTTATTGATCATGCCAGGTGATGGCATGAAGGTTTCGGGATGTTCTGCATTTAAACGACATTCCACTGCGTGGCCGTGTATTTTAATGTCACTTTGTTTGTATTCAATGGGTTCGCCGGAAGCAATGAGTAATTGTTGACGTACAATATCCACACCCGTCACCATTTCTGTTACGGGGTGTTCTACCTGAACACGGGTATTCATTTCTATAAAATAGAATTCTCCGTCTTCGTATAAAAATTCAAAAGTACCGGCACCGCGATAACCAAACTCGATACAGGCGTTGGCACACTGCATACCGATTTTATGGCGCAGTTCTTCACTGATACCCGGTGCAGGTGCTTCTTCGATAACTTTCTGATGGCGACGTTGCATGGAACAATCACGTTCACCTAAATGAATGGCGTTGCCATGTTCATCGGATAAAACCTGAATTTCAATATGGCGCGGGTTACCCAGAAATTTTTCCATGTAAACCACATCGTTATTAAATGCGGCACCGGCTTCTGCTTTAGTTAATGCAATGGAGCTGATTAATGCCGCTTCAGTGTGTACAACGCGCATACCACGACCACCGCCACCCCCGGATGCTTTAATTATAATCGGGTAACCGATTTCTCTGGCAATGCGCAAGTTGGTATCAGCATCATCACCGAGTGGGCCATCTGAACCGGGTACACAAGGAACACCGGCTTTTTTCATTGTTTTAATTGCAGCTACTTTGTCCCCCATGACACGAATATTTTCGGGGCTGGGGCCAATGAATACAAAACCGGATTCTTTTACCCGTTCAGCAAAGTCAGCATTTTCAGACAAGAAGCCATAACCGGGGTGAATTCCCATGGTGTCAGTTACTTCTGCAGCACTGATAACCGCAGGAATATTCAGATAACTGTCTATAGAGGATGCCGGGCCAATACAAACCGATTCATCGGATAATCGAACGTGTTTTAGATCGCGGTCTGCTTCTGAATGGATCGCCACGGTTTTAATACCGAGTTCACGACAGGCTCGCATGATGCGCAGCGCTATCTCGCCCCGGTTTGCGATAAGGACTTTTTCAAGCATGGTTATTTACTACCTTTGAAATAATTTGTCATTATGAAAAATACAGAGAGTAAAAGCTCCGGCATTATTCAATAATGAATAAAGGCTGGTTGTATTCAACCGGCTGTCCATTTTCGACCAGAATGGCTTTTACGACACCGGCCTTATCCGATTCGATTTGGTTCATTAATTTCATGGCCTCGATAATGCACAAGGTGTCACCCACGGCAACGGTTTGACCAACTTCAACAAAGGCTTTTGCTGTTGGGCTTGAGGCGCGGTAAAAAGCACCAACCATTGGTGATTTAACAATGTGGCCACTGATTTCTTCTTTTGCGGGTTCAGCGGCTGAGTCACTGCTTGCAGGTGTTGCAACGGGAGCTGTAACGGCTGCGGGTGCGGCAACGGGTGCTGCAGCAACAACGGTATTGGCAGATTGACGGCTGATACGAACAGATTCTTCACCTTCGTGAATTTCGATTTCGGCAATGCCGGATTCTTCAAGCAGTTCGATAAGTTTTTTTACTTTGCGTATATCCATTTTATTACTTCGCTTTAATTATGTTTGGGGGTTAACGTTTAGTTTTAATTCGGTTTTATTATCTAGTTAATTTTTAATTTGGTAATAATGGCTTCAAGTGCCAGCGCGTAGCCTTGCGCACCTAAACCACTGATGACACCAACGGCTAAATCAGAAAAATAAGAGTGCTGACGAAATTCCTC
>JALXDW010000080.1 GCA_027070385.1 Chromatiales bacterium | reverse complement strand
GTTGATGTCCGTGACGCATTACGTGTACCGGAGTTACGTGCTGTTATTCTAAACGGTAATTCCATTCCTATTGCCAGTGTTGCTGTTTCAACAGAAGATTTTAGTGGTGCCATTCGTTCTACTTATGTACCTACTCTGATTGTTTGGGGGCGTTATGATCTGGTCACGCCAATAAGAACCGGGAAGATATTGGAAGTAAGAATGCCAATGGCCTATATGAAGGTGCTGGCACGTTCAGCGCATTCATCCATGAATGATCAACCGGAAGAATTTAACAAATTAATGTTGGCTCACTTCAGTCAAACGGATGCGAAAATAATCAATCAGCATTGGCAGTTCCCTATATTCCGACCTGGCAGCAGGGTTGGGCAATGTGAAGGTGAACGCGAAAAAACCTTTACCGGAGCCTATCTTCGTATTGAACTGGATAATTGTTTGAAAGTTACGATTAAAAATGCCAGCGTGGGTTCCATTGTTGCAAAGAACTCAAGTATTGAAATTGAAAAAAGTCAGATTATTTCAAAAGATATTGCGATTACGTTATTTGATTCGGTGCTGGATGTAACAAGCAGTAACATTGCTGCAAACGTTGGGATTCAAACGTTGCGTAGTCATATTGATGTGGCCGGGGTCGATTTTAAAGTTAAAACAGCCGTAGTGAATAATTTTGGACAGAGTGATGCCGTGTTTTCAGTGAGTCTGGTGAATGGCAAGCCTTTGCATCAGTATAAAGACTTTACTTTGGCTGGACGACTTTAACCCTTACCACTGACAGTGATAAAATTGAGCAAAATCTCCCGCCTCGTATGTGGCGGGCTTGTTTGTGTTAAAGTGTTTTAAATACGGCTTCTGCTGCATCAAGTGTCTTATCTATATCTTCATCAGTATGTGCACTTGAAACAAAACCGGCTTCATAGGCCGATGGTGCGAGATATACACCTTGTTCCAACATACCATGATAAAAGCGTTTGAAACGTTCAACATCACAGCGTGAGACTTCTGCAAAGTTGCTGACTTGTTCTGCATCGGTAAAGAAGATACCAAACATGCCACCGACTTCATTCGTTGTTAAGTGGATACCTGCTGTTTTTGCACGTTCTTTCAAGCCCTCGGTCAGGGCAACGACTTTTTTATTTAAGCGTTCATAAAAACCGGTGCTACTGATAATTTCCAGATTTTTCAGTCCAGCCGCCATTGCGACCGGGTTACCGGATAAGGTGCCAGCTTGATAGATTGGCCCGGTGGGGGCGATCTGTTGCATAATTTCACGCTTACCGCCGAAAGCACCCACCGGCATTCCGCCACCAATCACTTTCCCCAAGGTTGTTAAGTCCGGTGTGACATTGTAATAGTCTTGAGCACCGCCGAGTGCAACACGAAAGCCGGTCATGACTTCATCAAAAATCAGTACGCTGCCATGTTGGGTGCATTTTTCTCTGAGGGTTTCAAGAAAACCGGCAACCGGTGGAATACAGTTCATATTACCAGCAACTGGCTCAACAATGACGGCTGCAATTTCATCACCGATGTCATCAAAGGTCTGTTTAACCTGCTCGATATCATTATAGTTTAATGTTAGTGTGAGTTCGGCAAGTGCAGCCGGCACACCGGGGGAAGTGGGCACGCCCATTGTTAGCGCACCGGAACCGGCTTTGACCAGTAATGAATCTGAATGGCCGTGGTAGCAACCTTCAAATTTAATGATTTTGTCGCGACCGGTAAAACCACGAGCCAGACGCAAGGCACTCATGGTCGCTTCGGTACCGGAACTGACCATGCGTACCAGTTCAATGGAGTCGACAATTTCACAAACTTTACAGGCCATACTGGTTTCAAGCTCAGTTGGTGCGCCAAAACTTAAACCTTTTTCCATGACGACTTCAACAGCGGTTAAAACATCCGGGTGTGCATGACCGACAATCATGGGCCCCCATGAGGCAACATAATCAATGTATTTATGATTGTCTTCGTCAAAAACATAAGCACCCTGCGCTGATTTGAAAAAAACCGGAGTACCACCGACACCGTTAAATGCCCGTACTGGTGAGTTCACGCCACCAGGAATACATTGCTGAGCCTGGTCAAATAAAGTTGCTGAGTGTGTTAATGACGTTGACATGATTAAAGTCCTGTTAAAATAATTGTGATAATTTTTGTGCTGCTGCTTTGATATCATTTTGTGCAAAAACCGCATGAATCACGGCCAGCATGTCCGCACCTGCTTTTATTAAAGTGTTGGCATTTTCAATGGTTATTCCTCCAATTGCAACTATTGGTAACTGTAATTGGGACTGTGCCTGGCACAAAATATCGAGTTCAGCCGGTGGTGCATCGGGTTTTGTTTGTGAGGGATAGAAACGGCCAAAGGCGACATAATTTGCGCCTTGTTGCTGTGCTATTTTTGCCATTGCCATATCACTATGACAGGTCACACCAATTATTTTGTTTGCTCCCAGTTGTTCTCTGGCAGTTGCAATATTTGTATCGTTTTGCCCCAGGTGAACCCCGTCTGCATTAACCGCCATGGCCAGTGATACATTGTCATTGATGATAAACGTTCGCTGCTGTTGCTGGCACAATGAACGTAAGGCTTGAGCCTCATTGAGTTGTTGTTGTGAGCTGGCATTTTTATTTCGATACTGAATAATTTGAGCCCCTCCAGCTATGGCGGCTTCAACTTTTTTTACAATATCCGTGCTGCATAAAGTACTGTCAGTGATGACATATAAACCATGTAAATTTTTGTTCATATTCATCATTCCTTTATTTTAAGGTAAAGGTGCGATCCGGATGGTATTGCCCTTGTCCCAGTTTGATGGCTTTGCGTAGCACCGTATCGGTATAAGCCTGTGCTTTTTGTACAGCATTAATGGTGGTTTCCTTTTTTGCAAGATAAGCACTGATGGCTGACGCCAGAGTACAACCTGAACCATGGTATTGGTGTGGTTGGCGTTGCCAGTCAAAGTGCTGCTGTTCGGAGGACGAATATAAAGTATTACTGATGGTGTCAGGATTATTTTCATGTTCCCCGGTGATAAAGACATGCTCGCAACCGAGTTCAAGTAGATTTTTGGCACAATCAGTCAGGTTTTGTTGCCCTGTTAATAATGCAGCTTCCAAACTATTGGGTGTGAGCATTGAACAATAAGGAATAATTTTTTCACGTAAAGCACGAACGATCTGTTTTTGCGTATTATTTTCTGTAGTGAGGTTGGCGCCACCACCTGCACGTAAAATGGGATCCATAATAATAGGAATACCAGGCTGGTGTTGCCGTATCTTTTTCAGCTGCTGGGAAATCACGTCAATGATTTTAGTATCAGCTAATAACCCCAGTTTAATTGCATTGATTGGAATATCATTCAGCAGGGTTTCTAGTTGTTGTGCAATAAACTGGCTATCAACTGTCTGAATTTGAGATACGTTATGTGTATCCTGAACAGTTAGGCAAGTGACAATGGGCAAGGCATGTACTTGCAGGCTGGCCAATGTTTCAATATCAGCCTGGATACCGGCAGCACCTGTCGGGTCAAGGCCGGCAAAAACCAGCACTGTTGCGGTATGATTCATTTTATCGGGCTTTGTTTGCATAGCCTGAATTGTAACATTGCTTGCCCGCTTATTTTTATTTATGCTCGAAGGCTGTCCTTTTATTCAGAGAGAGTGGTATGAGTTTTAAAAAATATGAATGTGATATCTGTGGTTTTATTTATGACGAAGAACTGGGTTGGCCTGCTGATGGCATTGCAGCAGGGACTCGTTGGGAGGATGTCCCGGATGATTGGCAGTGCCCTGATTGCGGTGTGGGTAAATCCGATTTTAATATGGTGGAAATGGCATAAGATGCCCCTCATTTCAGCTGTTTAATCCTTAATGTTTTCCCCGTATTGGCCGATATTTTAATACAGTCATACTTTATTGGATAAAGTAAGTACTCGTTAACTCGTAACTGCATGTAATTAAAGGCATAGTTAAGGTATTAAAAAACAGGTGAATGGTAGAAAATGTCTGGTATAGCGTCTGCAACAGAAAATATTGAACTAAAATCACTGGTTGAAGATATTCAGGGGCTGGTTTCATTGCCGGAAGTGGCGATTAAAATCAGTGCAATGGTGAATGATCCGAATTGTTCAGTGGAGGAAATTGGCAAGCTGATCAGTCAGGATCCTGCTTTAACAATGCGTGTGTTGGCCATTGCGAACAGCCCTTTTTACGGGCTTTCCAGTGAAATCAGTACTATAGCCCGTGCAGTCACTGTATTGGGTACCAAACAACTGACCGACGTGGTGCTATCCACTGCCACCACCAGTGCTTTTGCCGGTATTCCTATTCATGTGATTTCGGTCGATGATTTCTGGTATCACAGTTTATATTGTGGTTTGTTGGCGCAAGAACTTGCCGGGCAACATAATCCACCGTTGCGAGATTCAATGTTTGTTGCCGGTTTATTGCATGATATTGGCCACTTGGTCATGTTTAATAAAATTCCCAACCTTATACATGATGCACTATTGCGGACTGTGCAAGGTGAATCCTTGCCATTATATATTGAAGAACGCGAAGTGATAGGTTTTGATCATGCCCAAGTAGGGGCCGCTTTAGCGCGCGAATGGCATTTGCCAGCCTATTTAGTGGAATGTATGGCATTCCACCATGAACCTGAAAAGGCGAAAGAGTTTAAACTTGAAGCAACCCTGATTCATATTGCCAATGTGGTTGCATCCCTGCCATACAGTGATGATATTGATGAGTTTGATTTGCAATCAATTAATGATGCCTGTTGGCAAATAACCGGTTTGCGGCCGGCTGATGTTCAACACGCTGCCAGTATCGCCCAGGAAAAAATAACCGAAATGAAAAATGCTTATTTTTCCAAATAAAGTCAAGGCTTAACCACCACCATAATTATAATCACAAATAAAAATACCACGGGGATTTCGTTGTACCAGCGATAAAAAACATGGCTGTGAGTATTGCGATTGTGTTTAAAGTCTTTCAGTAATTTTCCGCAATGAATATGGTAGGCAATTAAAAAAGCCACGCTAACCAGTTTTACCTGTAACCAGCTGCTATCGGCATAAGCCTCCCAGGCATAGTCGTATAACATCCACAGTCCAAAAATAACGGTGAAGATCATGCCGGGTGTCATAATGCCATAGTAGAGTTTACGTTCCATTATTTTAAAACGTTCCAGACTGATGGTATCGTCACTCATGGCATGGTAAACAAATAAGCGTGGTAAATAAAATAACCCGGCAAACCAGGTCACCATGAAACTGATATGCAGTGCTTCTATCCAGTGCATTCGATTTGTTTCCTTTAATTTATTTTTTTTACCGCATTCGCCGGTTGTAAGTTTTGCTGCTTATTATTCAATGCCAGTAATTGCTGTATATGTTTTTCAAACACATGCATGTCGAACTCGCCTATCTTGTAGCGAACAATCATTCCATTGGGGGCAATTAAAAAGGTTGTTGGTGTTAAGCTGACATCACCAAAGGCTTTAACGGCCTGTTTGTTAATATCCATAGCAATGGTATAGGGCAATTTTTTCTGCGCTGCCATTTTCATGACATAATCCGGACGATCATACGGCATCGAGATGCCAATGATTTTTAAACCTTGTGGCGAATATTTCTTATGCAATTCAATCAGGTGAGGGATTTCCCGAATACAGCCTGGGCAGGAAGTCGCCCAGAAGGTAATGAGCAAGGGACGGCCACGCAGCGTTGCCAGTTGAATCTTTTCACCTTTGATGGTGGTTAACTCAATGTCGGGTACTTTTTTTAATCCTGAAGGTGAAAACCACAAGTACGCTAATATGCCTGCAAAAATAACTGCAAAGCCAATGAATAATTTATCTGTTGTTTTCAGGTTTGACATACTGGAAATAGTTTATGTTGGTTATTTTTCAGATTTTTTGCCGGTAGCCGGCTGAGTTTGCGTATTCGTTAAATATACTGCAGATAAAGCCTGATAAATAGGGGTCGGGCAAACCAGTTTTGAAAACCCCTTGGCAATCAGTGCGGTGGCCATTAAAGGCAAAATAAGCGATGAGTTGGTTGTCATTTCCATCACAATCACAAAGGCCGTAATGGGGGTTTGAACCACGCCGGTAAAATACCCCACCATACCTAATATAATCAGTGATGCTGCAGGCAAGTGGGGTAAATATTCTGCAAGGTTAGCACCAAAACCGGCACCTACCGAGAGCGAAGGAGCAAAAATACCACCGGGTATACCACTTAAATAAGAGGTAATGGTGGCAAGTAATTTTAAAAATGGAAAACTGCTGGTTGCTTCGCCCCCATCGATAAGATGGCGGGCTTCATGGTAGCCGGTGCCAAAGGTTAATCCCCCCGAGCTATAACCTAACAGGCTAATCAGCAAACCACAGATAAAGGCAAGATATACGGGGTGTGAACGGGCGATAGTGAAAAGTCGACGGGAACCGTGGATCAGAGCCATACTAAACAGGCCTCCGATTATGCCGCCACCAATACCACAGATAATAATGGCCAACCAGGTATACTGGTTTAAAGGCAATGCGCTGTTATTATGCCCGAAATAAGTATATTCACCCAAAATCGCGATGGCCGTTAAACCTGCCAGAATAACAGCGAGCAGTAAAATATTACCCAGCCGGCGTTCAAAATTATGTGTCATTTCTTCCATAGCAAACAAAATACCGGCCAACGGCGTATTAAATGCAGCGGCAATGCCGGCAGCACCGCCTGCAATAATTAAAGCCTTGGCCATATGTTGGCGTCGAAATCCCCGGTGACTATGTAAAGAATAAATGATGGAGGCACCGACATGCACGGTGGGGCCTTCCCGACCAATCGAAGCACCGCTGAATAGTCCCATGATTGTCAGCAGGATTTTGCCAAAAGCAATTTTAAGAGACAGGACTTTTTGCCGCAGCGCATGGGTGGGTAATTCCAGTGCCGCAATAGTTTGTGGTATCCCGCTACCCTCGGTGCCTAAAAAGACATGTTTGGTCAGCCAGGCGATCAATGCCAGACTGAAGGGGGGAATTGCCAATGCTATCCAGGGGTTTGATTTGAACAATAAAAGGTATTGATGGTCAGCCTGTTGGGCTGCAATCGCAAAAAATGCAGCAACGGCCCCTACAATCAAGGCGCTGCTCAGGAAAACAAGCCTTTGCCTAATTTTTTTGGGTGAAAACAGTTGGCGACGGGTTTTTATCAGGTGATGACGCATTATCCAAACATTTTATCATAATTTTATACCATTTATATAATGCCGTTAACGAGCCGAAATACTGCTACAGAGGCTATTTCGGCTTATAAGCATATGTTAATAAAGGTTTTTTTACTTGACCCCATGCTCATCTCTGGTTAAGGTAACGCCACTGATTTCTCTAGCAGTAAAAAATAACAAGGGTGAGGGAGAGGAGCCTTTTTATACTTAACGACACAGATATAAAAAAAACAAGTGCGTAGGTATTTCAGGAATAACAATAAATATAAATGTACTCACAAATTTAAGCGGCTTCGGCCGCTTTTTATTTGCACAAACCTCAAAATTTAAGTATCAATATCTACTCTATTAAGTTTGTCCCTTTCAATTTATCCCGGTAATGTATTTTTGGTTAAAATTCATACAAAGTATTAAAGATCTTCCTGAATAAACCGCTATAGCTATCCAGAACAGATAAAATTTCTAATTGCTTTGGAGGCGTTATGTTTAAAATCTTGCTTACTTTTTTTGCTGGGGTAGCTATGTTACTGAGTTCTTCTTATGTACTGGCTGATCTGAATATGGGAGTCTTCCCCAGACGTCCTGTCGCTAAAACGCATAAGTTCTTTAAGCCATTGGCTGAAAAATTATCGAAAGAACTGGGTGAGCCGGTCAAATTGATTACAGCTAAAAACTTTAAGGCCTTTTGGAAAGATGCCCAGAGTGGGAAATACGATATTGTTCATTATAACCAGTATCATTATTTGTTAAACCATAAGGCGAAAGGTTACAAGGTGATTGCTGTAAATGAGGAATTTGGTAACAACATGATAGCCGGGACTTTGTCTGTCAGAAAGGACAGTGGCATTAATTCAGTTGCGGATTTAAAGGGCAAAACCATTTTGTTTGGCGGTGGCAAAAAAGCAATGGGTAGCTATATAGCACCTACCTTTGCCTTAAAAAAGGCCGGCTTAGTGGCGGGTAAAGATTATAAAGTTAAATTTTCAAAAAACCCGCCCAGTGCAGTCATTGGTGTTTATAACAAGGCTGCCGATGCTGCAGGTGCCGGTAATGTTATTTTAAAAGTTAAAGGTGTTACTTCCAAGATCGATGTATCTCAAATGAAAATAC
>JALXDW010000079.1 GCA_027070385.1 Chromatiales bacterium | reverse complement strand
CAAAGCTAACCAGATATATTCAAATAACGGACTAAAGTTCAGAATAAATAACGCCTACCTGAAACCATTGCCTTTAGACAGTGATGGGCAGCCCATAAAAAATGTCGGGCAGGTTGGTTCCGGTGCAATGAATACAGTCCCTAAAAGTTCACCGGTTATTTACTTACGCAATAAATATTATGCAGACTTTACCGTTTTAGTCACTAAAGCAAAACCTGTTTTATATTCGGAAGGTTCAGTTGTTTATTCCGGGTTTATAGCGGGTACAGGATTTACCGTTAATGGGCCAGCTAGTGCTTATTCAACAAATAAGGGATACAGTGCTTTTTCTGAAATCGGGATTGATGCCAATATGCCAACCATCCTGGCACATGAATTGGGGCATAACATGGGGCTAAACCATTCTGTTGACGATGTGATAAGACTTTATGACTATGGCCATGGTTATGGTGTGCGCTTTAACTTTACCACCGTCATGGAAGACCCAAAAAATTATAATACAGATCGAACGATTGACTTCTTTTCAACGCCGTTACGTTCCTATAATGGAAAAAAAATGGGCACCAACAATATTAATGCAGAAC
This sequence comes from Chromatiales bacterium, assembly GCA_027070385.1. Classification (GTDB taxonomy): domain Bacteria; phylum Pseudomonadota; class Gammaproteobacteria; order UBA6429; family Thiohalophilaceae; genus SZUA-37. The sequence goes on along the minus strand of JALXDW010000079.1, from coordinate 1,880 downwards.
GCGCCCTTAATAACAGCTATTATACTTTTATAAACTATGCTGAAAAATGTTTTCTGGTTGCACAACCCAAAGCTTTTCCTTATTGTACATCGAACGCTGCACGTAATGATCCTGTACTTATCAATTACAGACCTTATGTCGGTATCTTTCCTGATGAAGGAATGCGTGACTGGCAACGTTAGGTAGTGGTCAAGTAAACATAGAGGATGCTGATACAAGTGTCCTCTATGTTTAGGAATATAAGGCATTGGTTTTTTTTAACCGTGCTTTGATTTCTTCTCTTAACCTCTCAGGCTTTAACACTTCCACATCCGGGCCAAATTTGAGTATGTCTTGCATAAGCTCACGAGCATCACGGTACGGTATTTCAAGCTCATAACTACCATCAAGGTTAAACTGACCATGTTGCTCCGGGTGCCATTGTTCTTCAGCTACCCACTTCGCAACGGTTGGATTAAATTTTAAAACTGCTTTATTCGTAGCTGTACCACTGAAAATACCATAGGATGATTTGTAGTGATCATTCAAGGTAGTTTCATCAACGTATATTGCATTGCTATTAACCAACCGGCTGGATTCAATGCGATCGATGGCAAAAGTTCTAAGCTGCTCTCGTAAATGACACCAGGCATCGAGATACCAGTTATCTCTATAATGTACCAGGCGCTGTGGTGAAACAATGCGTTCTGTCGTTTTATTCCTGTCTCGCCCGGCATATTTTATATCAAGTTGTTTACGCATGAGTAATGCCGTCGCCACAATGCTAAAGTGTTTGGGATCAGGCTTTCTGGCTGCCATTTTTATAATACGAATACGTTGTTCCAGATCGCCTTTTTGCATGGATCTGGATTCAAGTAACGATTCCAGCTTTTCTTTAATCGGAGCAATATGTGATTCGAGTAGTCCCGGCCCTATTTCTGAAAGTAATTGGTATGATGCAAACAGTCCGTATAACTCAAAGGCATTAAACCATAAGCCGGGTAATTCGTATTGGGGGTTAACCGATGTATCATACGAATACCCTTTCGTTTTACTGTTGTAAATAATGGGGGCATTCAAATGCTGCCGCATATCTTTAATAAGCTGCTCAATAGTTTCAGCTGAACACCCCAATTCATTCACAAGGCTTTGTTTTGTCAGGGGTGTATTTGAATTGGAAATAAGTGTATGCAAAGCATAAATATGATCAATGTTATCCATTAAATACCAATACCTGTTCCTATGTAATAATGATGGATTACATTAACATATTATGCCTGATATTATACCTGGGCACTTTTAATAATAAGAATGGATTTGGGTTCAGTAATACAAACTTCGCGACACATTGCACAGCCTGTGCATTTATCTTCATTGATAGAGGGTTTTTCCATTTGCCATTCAAGTGCACCTTCAATAATACAAGCCGAAGCACACGCCCCACACTCAGGGCCCTGGTAAGGTAAACAACTTTCAGTGTCAATGGTTATTTTTGCAAGTTTGGGCTGAGGCAATAGCCTTGGTGCATTTTCACTACCCAACTCATCGTCCGCGTCAACAATAATCGGGAGTTGCAATGCTTTTGTTTCACATGCCGTTACACAAGGCCAGTCCTCACACAATCGACACCCCTGATTCAACAAATCAAGAGCAGGGGTATTCATCACATCTGCACCATTTTTTGCGGCAAGAGGAAAAATAATAGAGTGTGGACAGGCTTTAATGCAAGCATCACAACGTGTACAAGCCAGTAAAAACTCCAGTTCAGCAATCGCAAAGGGTGGGCGAATCCAGCGTGATGCCCTTTCTACGACTTTTTTATCAACATGTTGAACAGCCTCTTCAGCTACACGCCCCAAACCACGTCTGAAAAATTCCCTTCTATCCATATATTATTCAAC
>JALXDW010000078.1 GCA_027070385.1 Chromatiales bacterium | reverse complement strand
GCATAAAGTAATGACGGAAGGACTAATACCAGCAGTATTATTCCTGAAATAAATTTATTCATATCGACTCATTAATTCTTCAAGCTTGGTATTCCGTTGCTCTTTGTCTAGTTCTGTTAGTGCCGCAACTTTTTTATAAAATTGTCGGTAATCTCTTTTACTGTCTTCCAATAACTTGCTAAAAGCGGGTAGCCAATCATTATAGGTGGCAACCAGTGCCAGATGCGCATTATTCAGATTTTGTGACATCCATTTGTCATAACCATTATAGTTATTCCACCGTTGTTTAAAATTTTTATATGCAAGCTGTAACTTTGCGAAAATATTTTGTTTCCCTTTTTGTAATTCTTCTGGCAATTTATTTTTCGCATAAAACTGTTTTAATGCTTCTCGAGTTTGCGTTAGTAATTTTTTAAAGTCTTTATCTCTTTTTCTGGAAATTAAATACAACTCAAGTTTTTTTTGTTCATTTGTTTGTTTAAACCAGGTTTTAATTCCTTCAAGCTCAACGGTTGTTGCAAAAGCTTCATTAAAAGCCGTGTCATTGTCTACATATATTTTCTGATGTGCCAGCTCATGAAAAATAATACCTACCCGGTACGCTTCTGATTTATACAACATGGTACTTAGCAGGGGATCATCAAACCAGCCCAGTGTGGAATAGGCTTTAGCACCCGATACATAAACATCCATTCCCTGCGCTTTTAAATCGGTGGCAAATTCTTCGGCAGCTTGTTGTGAAAAATATCCCCGATAACTTAAACAGCCCACAATAAAAAAACACCATTCTTTGGGCTCAATGGAGTAGGGCGGTGTTGCCACCACAGTCCAGACCACATAGTCACGCCCGACATCCACATAATTCCGGTAACTGTTGTTATCCGGTAATAATAACGTATCACTGGCAAACGTGCGTGCCTGCTGAGCATTGACCAGTAACACTCGAAGGCTCTCCGGTGTTTGTGGGTTATCAATCACTTCCTGTATCGGTTGTTGTTTATTCAGTATTTCTGCCTGACCCTGAATTTTTTCCCAGTAATACGCAACGCTGGAACAGCCTTGCAAGAGCAAAACACAACTTATAATAAGGAGTAGTGTCCTCATGCCTGTTTATTTTCCAATACAAAAACTTGAAAAAATTTCACCCAGCAAATCATCACTGCTGAATTCACCTGTAATTTCTGACAGGGCTTGTTGCGCCAAGCGCAAATCTTCAGCCACCAGTTCGCCTGCTTTTACTTCGACAAGCTGAACTTTACTTTGACGCACATAGTCACGTGCTCGCTCCAGTGCATCTAAATGCCGCCGCCGCGCCATAAAAGGACTTTCATTGGTTTTTTCAAAACCCATGCTTTGCTGTAGATGATTGCGTAAAAGATCCAGTCCCTGTAAGGTCTTTGCTGATAATTTAATGTGTAGTTGTTGCTCTTTGGTCACCGTTTCAGCGGTTTGGTTCGATAAATCGATTTTATTGTGAATCACCGTCATTGGTAGCCGAGCTGGAAGTTGTTGCAAAATGGCTTTATCTGCAGCCGTGATACCTTCGCGATCATCGACTAAAACTAAAATTCTATCCGCTTGCTCAATTTCCAGCCAGGCACGCCGGATCCCTTCCTGCTCCACTTTATCGGTTGATTCACGTAATCCAGCCGTATCAATGATATGCAGTGGCAAACCATCAATATTAATTTCTTCTTTAAGCACATCGCGAGTCGTGCCGGCTATTTCAGTGACAATCGCGGAATCACGACCAGCCAGTGCATTAAGCAAACTCGACTTCCCTGTATTTGGTTGACCCACCAATACCACGCGCATACCATCACGCAATAAGACCCCCTGTTTTGCTTCTTGCATAATGGCTGCAAACTTCTGCAAGATAGCCTCTATTTGTTGTAATATCTTACCATCCGATAAAAAATCAATTTCTTCTTCCGGGAAATCAATGGCCGACTCAACGTGCATGCGTACCTGAATGATGGCTTCAACAAGTGTGTGAATTTTTTCAGAAAAAACACCTCGTAACGACTGAATCGCTGAACGTGCAGCCTGTTCCGAACCGGCTTCAATTAAATCCGCGATGGCCTCTGCTTGGGTTAGGTCCATTTTGTCATTCAGAAAAGCACGTTCTGCAAATTCACCCGGGTGCGCCAGTCGTGCACCGCATTCCAGAGTCCGCTTTAAAAGTCTGTCCAGAACCACCCGCCCCCCGTGGCCTTGCAATTCCAGCACATCTTCACCCGTAAACGAATTCGGTGCCACAAAATAAAGCGCCAAACCCATATCAATGATGTCACCTTTTTTATCTAAAAAGGGCCCATAATCAGCCACTCTTGGCTTCGGTAGTGATTTTAATAGTTTTTCGCCTATTTTAGCTGCATTTTTACCGGAAATGCGCACAATTCCAACCCCTGCCAACCCGGTTGCCGTTGCAATCGCTGCAATGGTGTCATTTTCACAAGGCTGTCCAGCATCAGTAC
>JALXDW010000077.1:467-2477 GCA_027070385.1 Chromatiales bacterium | reverse complement strand
ATTATTTTGTGTGGCTGAGACAGGTTGGATAATATCCTGGTCATAATAGGTTGCTACAAGTTTATAGCTTGTTTTGTTGTCACTGTTGTAAGTTAAACTGAGCGGATATTTGGTTGTGGTCATTTGCAGTGGTTCGGTTGTTGATACATTGTTACTGTCAAATTCACGCAGTTGATCCAGATAGTGAATGCTGAAGTTAATTGAAAAATGGGTGCTTGGTAACCAGTTGATATAGGCTTTGGTAATGGTTTCCTTTTGGCCTTCTTCCACTTGTGTACTGTTGCGATTTATGGGGATAACCAAATCCCTTTTTATAAAGTCAATGCCGCTGTTGATTTTTGTATTGAGTGTTGTATTTATTCCCAGCGCAATATTATTGGCGGTAGTGCCATTTATTTCATCATAAAACTGGTTAAAGCCAAAAATATTGGTGGGTTCCAATGTTTGGGCATTAAGTAGCGGGCGTTTAAGAGTACTAAAGTAGGCCGCTTTAATTGAAGTGTTGTGCAATTTGGATTTTACAGCCAATTTTGGACTGATCTGATTGACATGTAAATTATCTACATTGTTATCGTGGTCGTCATTAGTTGCACCTAACAGGATATTTATAGATGAAATATCCAGCATTTCATACCAGTAGAAGTTCTTATGGGTGATTTTGTCTTTTTTTGATACAGATGTATCCGATATAACAGTGGTTCCAATTTTAAGTTGTGTAACATCTTTATTATTAAAGACATCAACATAATTTCCAGCACCTACAATGGTTTGACTGCGTGGGGTTCTGTAAACCAGTTGTAATTCTGAATTATGGGCATCATGGTCATCATCAAAGCCATTAATCAAATCGATGGTTGCTGTAGCCGCTGAAACTGATTCACGCGTTTTTTTGTTTTCTTGTAAATTAAATGAAGCAATAAAATTCAGGTTTGATGTGGGTTTGAATAAATATCCAAGTCGTATTGATTTTTTATTATCCGTTTCCCTACGGTTAGCTGTGTAAGTGTCAGGGTCAAACTGTAATCTCAGGTCACCGTTCTTTTTTCGATTATCAATATATTCCATTTGGATACTTTGTTGCGGGTTAATCGCCCATTGGAAGAACATGTTAATGATGTCCTGCTTTAAATCATTGTTGGGGCGAAAGCCAGCGGTTTGATAGTGGTATTGCCCCAAGCTGAGTGAAAAATTATCAACAATGGCTGAATAGATAATTTCATCTCCCGCAGTTTGATGATTACCACTGAGTGCGGTAACACGCCAGTTGTTGCTATTGCGGGTAAATAGAGAGTCATATTCATTCAGCCCGGCATCTGTTGGTCCGGCATTATTAATTGTTCCCAAATCGGTCTCACCAATATGAGGTGGAATGGGTGTTGTATTCAAAGGTGAATACAGAATACTTTGATAAATTTCACTGACACGTGCAATTTCATTTCGATCTTTTTTTGCATAAGCTTCAGACATAAAACGGTGTGCAGAATAATTGCTAAAGTCTTTTTGTAATGCTGTTGCGGCTTCAAGTAGAGCTGTTTCTTCAAACCCAAGTTCGGAATATATTTGTGCGGTACTGCTGTTTCGTACAGACTGATCCTGATCCAGTAATAATTGTGAACGGTATACGGCACGTTGCTGATTTAGCAGGGTTGCTTTCTGAATATCTTGTAAGGCTTCGCCAGGCATATTCTCGCTTTGTTTACGAATTGCATCATAAAAAAAAGCGGTTGGATCATTCGGATCCAGAGCCTTGGCCATTTCAAACTGAACAGCGGCTAACTTGTTTCTTTTTTCTTCATAATAGGCTTTACCTAGATAACTACGGATAAGCGCATTATTTGGATCGAGTGCTGTAGCGTATTCAATTTCACGTCGTCCTTCTTTTAGTTTTCCCCGTCGAATAAGAGCCAGACCTAAACCAAGCCTTGCTAATGGTTCGGCCTGATCTTTTTCAATGGCGAGATTAAAGCTTGCAATGGCTTGTGGAATTGCAATTCGAGCCAGGTAAGCAAA
>JALXDW010000077.1:0-457 GCA_027070385.1 Chromatiales bacterium | reverse complement strand
GAACGGTATGAGTTCGTCCCGATTCAGGATTGAGTTGTTCCGCTTTTTTTGCTGCAGCCAGTGCTTTTGTGAGTTTGCCATGCATTAAATAAGTCTCGGCCAAACGTGACCAGACAAGTGCATTGTCTGGCTCGTCTATGATTGCTTGTTGTAGAGTGGCTAATGCAGCACTGACCTTGAAATGGGCTTGTTGTGCGTAACTGAGGGCAAGTTTGGCTGAGGCACTTTTACTGTTAGCAGCAACAGCTTGTTCTGCAAGTCTCAGCCCCTGTTGTTTATGATTTTGAACAAGCTGAATAATGGCTTGCATGGCCAGAATATGACTATTATCAGGATTTTGTTTGATAGCTTGCTGTAATAATTTTTGTGATTCCTTGAGCTGGCCAAGACTTAATTTAAGTGATGCTTTCTGGATGAGGGAGGTATCTCCAGGTCGTAGAATAAGAGGGTAATATAA
>JALXDW010000076.1 GCA_027070385.1 Chromatiales bacterium | reverse complement strand
TTACCCGCCAATACAGCCATGAAGAAGAAAACCAGACTGATTCATTAAGGCAGCAAGCAGCAGATGATGTGCGTTATAGCCGCCATATTCCAGAACCCTCTTCTTTTAAACAAACTCAGATGCCTGCCTCTCATTCAGCGAGTATGGCCGCTGCTCATTCAGCGGGTCAGGATTTATCTGAAGTACAGAATGAAATTAAATCACTGCGTGGTTTACTGCTGAATCAGTTATCGGGTATGGCCTGGGAAACAGAATCCAGATACCACCCTGCACGTACACGTCTTTTACAACGATTGATTGCTCTGGGTTTAAGTCCACTATTATCTAAACAGCTTTGTGAAGAAGTGGATGAAACAAAAGACTTTGATGCGATGTGGCGACATGCGCTGGGTCTTTTGTCACATAAATTACCGATTATTGATAATGGTATTTTAAAAACAGGCGGAGTAATGGCACTGGTTGGGCCAACTGGAGTCGGTAAAACAACAACAATTGCAAAACTGGCGGCACGTTATGTATTGCAACATGGCAAGGATAGCGTGGGCATGATCACAACAGATAATTTCAGAGTTGCCGCGCATGAACAACTTCGAAGTTATGCACGTATTTTAGGTGTACCAATGCGTGTGGCAACCGATCGGGATGAACTGAATGATGCATTGTATGACTTACGAAACAAGAAACTGATTCTTATAGACACTGCCGGTGTGAGTCTGCAGGATTCACAACTGCGTGAACAACTCGATTTACTTAATAGTGGCGCAAAAACAATTCATATGTTTTTGGCATTAGCGGCCAATACCCAACGCAGTGTGCTAAATGATGTTGTAACAACGTTTAAACAGTCAAAGCTGGACGGTTGTATTCTGACAAAGGTGGATGAAACAACCAGTCTGGGTGGTGCCATTTCGATTGCAGCCGAACATGATTTGGCGATTTCCTATTTTTGTGATGGGCAGAAAGTCCCGGATGACCTGCACGTTGCACGTGCACATAATCTGGTGAGTAAAAGTGTTGCGATTATGCAAAAAATCACCATGGCTGCTCAGCAAGATCTGGCAGATGGTTTATCCGATGAACAAACGATGGCTTTAACCGTTAACGGGATGATTGCACATGCTCATGGCTGAAGCACAAAATATTTATCAGACAGCTGGAATCCAGACAATGCAAAAAACGCATCCGGTACGTGTTATTACTGTGACAAGTGGAAAAGGTGGTGTTGGTAAAACAAATGTTTCTGCCAATTTAGCCATTGCATTATCAAACATGGGCAAGAAAGTACTTATCATGGATGCTGATTTAGGGCTGGGTAATATTGATGTGTTACTTGGGTTGCATCCTAAACATACGTTGGAAAGTGTTATTCAGGGCGAGCATACTTTAGATGAAGTCATGGTGAGCGGACCGAGTGGCTTAAAAGTCATACCGGCTGCCTCCGGCATAAAAAATATGGCCGAACTGAGTTCTAATCAACATGCCGGTATTATTCAGGCTTTTAGTCAGATCAATCAGGATATTGATGTTCTTATTATTGATACCGCTGCGGGTATTGCTGACAGTGTTGTCAGTTTTGCCTGTGCCGCTCAGGAAGTACTGGTGGTGGTTTGTGATGAACCCGCATCGATTACCGATGCTTATGCATTGATCAAATTATTACATAAAGAATATGGCCTGTTCAGATTCAGAATTCTGGCCAACATGGTCAAAAGTGTTCAAAAAGGCCGTGAAGTCTACGACAAACTGGTTAAAGTCACCGATCGATTTCTGGATGTTGCTCTGGAATTTACCGGTTGTGTGCCTTATGACGAATCAGTACTGAAAGCAATAAGAAAACAACGTGCGGTAGTCGAAGCTTTTCCACGCAGTGCAGCTTCAATTTCGTACAAACAAATAGCAGAGAAAACGGTTCGATGGCCAATACCAAAAACAGCAAATGGCCATCTGGAATTCTTTGTTGAACGACTCATTCAGGGAAATACTTTAAACGCGGGGATAAATTCATGAACGGACTGGCGATGTATGCAGCAACACAACCTGCTGTTAATCACGATGATCTGGTAACACAACATGCTTCATTGGTTAAAAGAATTGGTTGTCACTTGATAAACCGGTTACCGGCCAGTGTGCAACTGGAAGATTTGATTCAGGCAGGCATGATTGGTTTATTGGAAGCCTCTCGAAATTACGACGCAGGTCAGGGTGCCAGTTTTGAAACGTACGCGGGTATTCGAATTCGGGGTTCAATGCTGGATGAAATACGCAAAAATGACTGGGCACCCCGTTCTGTTCATCGTAAAGCACGTGAAGTTGCCTCGGCAGTCCGTGAGATCGAAAATGAATTTGGTCGTGATGCCCGTGATACCGAAATTGCCGAGACATTAGGCATGTCATTAACCGAATACTATAAAATTCTTCAGGATAACAGCTACCATAAGATTCTGAGTTTTGAAGACATGGGCACAGGCGAAGACTCTATGC
>JALXDW010000075.1 GCA_027070385.1 Chromatiales bacterium | reverse complement strand
CTGCAACCAGGAACGACTGAAAAAAATTGGCCTCACCGACACACTAACCGGTGTCAACAATCGACGTTTTTACGACCAGCGACTGTTGGAAGAAGTGGGCCGTGCACAGCGGGACAAACTGGTGATCAGTTGCTTATTTTTTGATGTGGATCATTTTAAACAGGTTAACGACACCTATGGTCACAATGAAGGTGACATGGTGTTGCGAGAAGTCGCTACATTAATAAGAATGAACCTGCGCACCAGTGATGTGATTGCCCGCTATGGTGGAGAAGAGTTTTCCGCCATTCTCAATAACACCGACAATGAAAAAGCATCTGAAATAGCGGAAAGAATTCGCTTAAGCATTGCCGAAAGAGAATACAAGCTGGCAAGCGGTGAAAACATTCATGTTTCCATATCCATTGGTGTATCAACCATACATGCTGGAAACTATCACATTGATGTAAACAAACTGGGACAACAATTAGTACAAAGTGCTGACAAATGTTTATATCAGGCCAAGCAATCCGGTAGAAACCGGGTCATTAGTACCAGTGACCAGGAAAGTGAATTCAATAAAAGACAAATTGAGTTATTTACTGATTAGCACATTCCTTGATCTTAGTGCATAAAAAAAGCCCATAATATGGAATTATGGGCTTTTTGAATAAGGTAATGACAATACCTAAATTAAGATGCCATATCTTTTAACGCTTTTAATGGTGTAATTTTCACAACGTTTCGGGCTGGTTTTGCCTTAAACATCATTTCTTCACCAGTGAAAGGATTTGTTCCTTTTCTCGCTTTTACTGCAGGCTTTTTAACAACTTTGATTTTCATCAAACCAGGAAATTTGAATTCACCCGCTGATTTTTTCTTGATGTGACGATTGATCAAAACGGTCAACTCGTCAATTACTGCTGTTACATCTTTTTTACTCAACTCTGTCACTTCTGCAATATGTGTCAGAATTTGAGTTTTTGTCATCGGTTCAGAAATCGCCGTCATGACTGACTTTTTCTTCGTAGCTGCCTTCTTAGTTGCTACACCTTTTTTCTTAGCACTTGCCTTCTTTTTAGCTGCCATATTTAACCCTGTAATAGTAAGGAACCAAAATAAACTCTCGAACATTTAAGTTCGAATGCGAGGAAACACTATAAAAATAGCACATTCGAAAAATAAAAGAAGCAAAATTAATTATTTTATTTGGATTTATCACGAAAAATTTATGTTCTCTGCTTATTGCTTAATCACTATTCAATGTTGATCTACTTTTCGCATCTGTGTTTATACAAAGATTAAGTGATTTGTAACTAATCACCTAGCTGCCTATGAGCCGAGTGATTCTAGCAATACAGCAACAATCACTCAGCTCATAGTTAAGGTAGGTGAGTCGTGACATTCAAATTACATTGCAGATAAAAGCAGCAACAAAACAACTTGGATTTTAATTAGCCAACCGGTATGATTAGCGCTCAACAAAATCCCACCTGGGAGAGACTTCTCTTTTTTTGAGAAGCGCCGAAGGCGCAACACGCCCGGAATCGCTCAGGCAAAAGGACCAGGTAGGATAGGCTTTAACGCCAGGTTGACTCTGGAGAGCGGCAACTATTTAATTTAAGATATTCAAAGTCTTACGCTTGATAGTCGGCACACCGAAGGGGAGGATCAACAGTTTGATCTAAACTCTCAGGTTACCAGGACAGAGGGGTTAGAATATTTTAAAACTTAAAACAACGAATATTTTAACCAGAAACCGGAGTAATAAATGGGCACCAAGCGCACACCTTTATACGATTGTCACGTTGCAATGAAAGGAAAAATCGTTGATTTTTCCGGCTGGGAAATGCCTATTCATTATGGCTCTCAACTTAACGAACATCACCAGGTTCGCAAAGACGCCGGCATGTTTGATGTCTCCCACATGACCATTCTTGATATCACCGGTCCAGATGCCAAACCTTTTTTACAAAAACTTTTTTCAAACGATGTCTCTCGCCTGACTCAGCCGGGTAAAGCTTTATATAGCTGCATGCTAAACGAAGAAGCAGGTGTGATTGACGATTTGATCACCTATTACATGAACGATGAGTATTATCGTACTGTAGTGAATGCTGCAACCCGCGACAAAGACATAGCATGGATCAAAAAACAATCTGCTAATTTTAACGTCACAATTACAGAACGTGATGACCTGGCCATGATTGCTGTACAAGGCCCAAATGCGCGCAAACTTGCAGCTGCATTGTTACCAGAAAGCATGCAGCAAGCAGCACTGGCACTGAAACCTTTTTTCGCCACCGCTGAAGGTGATTATTTTGTAGCAAGAACTGGTTACACCGGAGAAGATGGCTTTGAAATCATGTTACCCGCAAAAGAAGCCGCAAATCTTTGGAATGCCTTACATCAAGCCGGTGTTGCGCCCATAGGGCTTGGCGCTCGGGATACTTTGCGACTTGAAGCTGGTATGAATTTATACGGCACCGATATGGACGAAAAT
>JALXDW010000074.1:4417-8392 GCA_027070385.1 Chromatiales bacterium | reverse complement strand
GGGAAAGTAATTCTCGCCTGCGGCATAACCTTCCGGCTCATCATGTGCATACCGGTAATAGCTGCCATAATCCAAATCTTTCATTAACTGTGTCGGTGCATTGCGTAATTGCAGTGGTACCTCCAGCGAACCGTATTGTTTGGCATCCTGCAAGGCCTGATTGTACGCTTTATATACCGCATTGCTTTTCGCTGCACTGGCCAGATACAAGAGGGCTTGGGCAATGGCCAGTTCCCCTTCCGGACTCCCCAAACGTTGCTGTACTTCCCATGCCTTCAGGGCAAGATCCAATGCACGTGGATCAGCATTACCAATATCCTCACTGGCCATGCGTACAACACGCCTTGCGATATAAAGCGGATCACAGCCCGCATCAATCATTCGTGCAAACCAGTACAAAGCAGCATCAGGAGCCGAACCTCGTACTGACTTATGCAACGCTGATATCTGATCATAAAAGGCTTCGCCTTTTTTATCGAAACGCCTTGCATCTTGTGAAAGTAATGCAGCAAAGGTATCACTATTGAGTGTATATACGCCTGTTTCTGATTGCTCAGCCAACTCCGATGCTATTTCAAGCAAGTTCAAAATTTTACGGGCATCACCATCAGCAATTTGAATCAGTTGTTCACGTTGTTGTTCAGTCAGCACTAATTGTGTGTTTGCTATTCCGAAATGCTGGTCACTCAGAGCATGATTAATCACATCATTAAGAGCAGCATGATCCAGTGATTTTAAAACATAAACACGAGCGCGAGACAACAATGCATTATTCAACTCAAACGACGGGTTTTCAGTTGTTGCGCCAATGAATGTAACAGTACCATCTTCCACATAAGGCAAAAAAGCATCTTGTTGTGACTTATTAAAACGATGCACTTCATCAACAAACAAAATACTTTGCTTCCCTTGTGTTTTTTTCAAGCTCTGCGCCTGCGCAATCGCGGCACGAATATCTTTTACACCGGATAAAACCGCTGATAAGGTTAAAAACTCCGCATCACAATAATTGGCAATGAGTCGTGCCAATGTTGTTTTGCCGGTTCCGGGTGGCCCCCAAAAGATCATTGAATGTAAATGACCGGATTCAATGGCTTTGCGTAATGGTTTATCTTTTGCCAACAAATGTTGTTGACCCTGATAATGTTCAAATGAATCAGGACGAAGTCGATCGGCTAAAGGTTTAAATTGTAAGGTGTCTGACTCAATCGTTTGATTTTCAGAACTGGAAAATAAATCAGCCATTATGATTATTTTTTATGGGCATTGTTTTCTACCGTTGAGCGAATAACATCAACACCCTCAGGCGGTGTAAAATTAAATACTGATTCCGGAATTTTTTTGTTGTACTGAATGTTGGTAAAATCAAGCTCCGTTTCCTGACCGAAACTGTCTTCTATCACCATGGTAGCAAGACGTGTCTCCTTAAAACCGAGTAATATTTTATTATAGGCAGCCGTATCTGTTTTGGCAGTTAAGATATATTCTTCCTGGTAAGCTTCTTTGTTGAGTGTAACAAAATAATTTTGTATAAAAATAATCGGATTACTTAATATCATCGCAGGCGTGTTCGCCAACTCTTTAGTTTGAGGTTTTATTGTTATCTGTTCCAGATCCACGTCATAAAATAAAAATTACTTACCATTTGCGATGTAAAGCTGTTGATAAGGTTTTGTGTATTCCAGACGAAACTTGTCACCACCGGCCACCAATAATTTGCCATAAGTGACTTGTGGTTTGTTTGATTCAGAAGTGTAAAGTTTTTGAGTGAACTCAGCGGTTATTGTTTTAATATTGGCAAAGTGCTGCAACAAGCGTTTTTCATCGGCCGGAGAATGCATTACCGAACCCTGCAAAACTGCTTTTGAGTCAGTTTTCTGCTCGGCAGCTGTTGTGTTGAAAACGACAAAAAATAAAGTAATACAATAAGCAACACACCGTGCTGATAAATTCATGCTGAATTCCGTTCTGATAATAAGCGATTTAGTGAATCGTTAGCTTAATCTTGTGGCGGAGGCGGTGCAAGTACTTCACGCATACCGTTTGAGCCCAATTCACTCACCAGCCCAACGTGTTCCATTGCCTCAATCATTCGAGCTGCACGGTTGTAACCTATTTTCAGGCGACGTTGAATACCTGAAATCGAAGCACGCCGTGTTTCAGTCACAATACGCACCGCTTGGTCGTACAACGGATCACTCTCGACATCGTCTTCGGTGACAGCCGCTAATGGACCTTCCGGCTCCGGTTTGCCGTTAAGCACTTCTTCTTCGTATTGTGGCTTGCCATTTTGTTTGAGGTTTTCAACCACATTATGGACTTCATGATCATCGACAAAAGCACCATGCACTCGCATCGGGATGGCAGTACCCGGTGGCATATATAGCATATCACCATGCCCCAATAATTGTTCTGCTCCCATTTGATCTAATATAGTGCGCGAATCAATTTTTGATGAAACCTGAAAAGCCACACGGGTGGGAATATTCGACTTAATCAGCCCGGTTAACACATCAACCGATGGCCGCTGAGTGGCTAAAATCAGATGTATACCCGCTGCACGTGCTTTTTGTGCCAGTCGGGCAATCAATTCTTCAACCTTCTTGCCCACTACCATCATCATATCGGCTAATTCATCCACCACTACCACGATGTACGGCAATGCTTTCAAATCATCTGCAGGCTGCTCACTTTCGGCAGGATGAAAAGGATCTTTAAGTGGTTGCTTGGCCGCGATTGCCTCTTTCACTTTACGGTTATAACCTGCAATATTCCTCACTTTGAGTGACGCCATTAACTTATAACGTTGTTCCATTTCAGCAACACACCAGCGCAAGGCATTACTGGCATCTTTCATGTCTGTCACAACCGGTGCTAATAAATGCGGAATATCATCATAAATCGACAATTCCAGCATTTTGGGGTCAATCATGATCAAACGTACTTCTTCAGGGGTGGCGTTATACAGCAGGCTGAGAATCATCGCATTCAGTGCCACCGACTTACCCGAACCGGTGGTACCGGCCACCAGTAAATGCGGCATTTTAGCCAGATCCGCCACCACCGGCTCACCGCTAATATCTTTACCGAGGGCGAGTGTTAATGGGGATTTGGTATCGGCAAACACCGGTGCTTTAAAAGTTTCACTTAAACGTACAATTTCACGGTTTTCGTTTGGCAGTTCAATACCGATGGTGGTTTTGCCAGGAATGACTTCCACAACACGCACACTGATGGTCGACAATGAACGGGCAAGATCTTTGGCTAAATTAGTAATTTGACTGACTTTAATGCCCGCTGCAGGTTGAATTTCGAAACGTGTGACAACCGGACCAGGATGAACCGCTACCACTTCTACCGTAATACCAAAATCAGCCAGTTTGATTTCAAGCGTACGTGAAATAGCTTGTAATGCTTCATCCGATAAGCGTTTAACATGGGGTGCAGCGTCATCGAGCAATGACAGAGCGGGCAATGCCGCATCGCTACTGTTGGCAAACAATGGCACCTGTTTTTCACGTTCAACGCGTTCGCTTTGTTTTTGCTTTGCCGTTGGTGCAATTTTCGGTGCTTTGCGCTGACTTATTTCAGGATTGGCAATTTTAATATTACGTTTGATAGTCGGTGTTAAATGGTTGGGTTGCGGGATATGTGCTTTCCGTTCCTGTATTCGAGTTTTAATCAGACTGAAACCCGCTACCACCTTTTGCAGCAATCTGACGAAGTGCTCAAATAACCATAATGTTGCCGCTCCGGTCATATCCATCAACTTGAACCACGATAAACTGGTGAACAAAGTGAAACCACTAAAAAACACCGCTAGCAACAATAATGTGGCGCCTAAAAAGCTGAATAATCTCTCCATTGTGTTGGCAATCAAATCACCCAAAATACCACCGGCATTTACCGGTAAATTACTGACAATGGCATGATCATGTAAACTGGCCAAACCACAGCCCGCACTGAGTGTAAGAA